>JACRBV010000074.1 GCA_016213065.1 Deltaproteobacteria bacterium | reverse complement strand
CTTTTTTATGCTCGAAAGTCTGCTCATTCTTTTTTACTTGAGCGAAAAAACCACGCCGCCTGTTTGCCATCTCTTTTGCCACATGCTGATAGGCTTGGTGCCCCGTCTTGAGTTCCTGATGGAGCTGATGGCGATGTTTCTTGCATCCGCCCAGCATTTTATCAACTGCCTCCGTAAGATGATCGGTAAAGTTGTTGAGTGTGGTGCGCAATTTCCTGCCCATGGCTTTGCGCTCGCTTTTCAATTCATTCATGAACCGACGCGTATCTTGCTTCATCTTCTTGACTTCGAACCGGTTTTTTCCCATGAAACGAACCCGGTCATCAAACGAATCAAGAAAATTTTCTCCCAGATTTTTCATTTCTTCTGAAAATCCCATAAATAGTCACCCCCTTGCTACTGCTTGTGTTTTTTCTTCTTCAGAAAAACCAAGTTCCCTCTGAAGGGCTCCCAGCGCTTCCTTGAATTCCCTCAAGGTGAGCGCCTCTTTTTTGTGAAGAAGGGATTGCATTTTTTCCCCGATCAGGGTCTGTTCTTTGCAAAAACTGACCAAGTGTTCTTTGGCTTCCTGAATAGTTTCTCCAAGGGCCTTTTCCAGTTCGGGGACTTTAGGAAAAATTCCTGCTTGAATGACTCTTTTGAGTTGGCTTGCCAACTGCCGTTGATTCTTGAGGAAAGAGTCCAGAAATTCTTTGATCTCATGCTCTCTTTTTTCCTGATGGAGAAGCATCGGAGTTGTGAGGGCATCGAAATCTTTTTTCCGCAACGATTCAACCTTCGCCAGCGTTTCTTTGAGCTGGTTCTGCACTGTCTGGCTCGTATGACGAGACTCATCCAGCATCTTGAGGCTTTTCTCAATGATGTCGGATACCGCGCAAATGCGTTCATCATAACTTGCAACGATCTCTGCAGTTCTGTCCCTTATTTCTTCGAAGTCCCTCATAACAATTTCCTCCTTTAGAAGAGACCTGGTTTGGCGGAGTAAGCTCGAGAGGTTATCCCGGCAAACCCTCTCTTTCCCTGAACCTGTCTAATTAACCCGGCTGAGCCGCTGTTTGTGTAAGACCAATCGCTTCGGCATACTTCAGATAGGTCTCGACTCCAGAGACAACCACTCTGGCCTCTAGGCTTAAAAACTCAATCCCGACGAGAGAGAGTCTGGCCCATGCATCGATCACGATTCCCTTGTCGAGAATACGATCGATAACTTCTGCGAGCGATGAGCTCGCCATTGATTTTTGAACTGGCATGATAATCACCCCCTTTTTCTAAGACCTAAGACATGCAATTTATGTTCCACATTGGAGAATTAAAAACGTGTTTTTGATAGAGTGCTTTACGTCGCTGAATGTTCGATTTATTTTAAAAATATTTTCCAAAAAAAAAAAAAAACGGACGGCAAATCAAATAAACATAGCTATTTAAAGACAGTGTGCTCTGGAAATACATATTTGATAGCTGTTGGGGAATTTCGGTGATCCTTCATTCAGCAACGACCTGTTCGGATAAATACAAAATATCAGCATCGGGTTCCCGAAAACCGGACCCTCTTTCCCGAATTCAAATAGCATGCCAAAAAATAGTTGTGACTTTCATTAATATGGTATAGGTGTATTTTTGAGGTCACACCATATTATGGCTTTATTGTCGAAAACCCTGAAGGATTTGCTCGAAAGAAAACTCGACTTTCTCAATGCGCTTCGTCCCTTGCCCCGTTCAGCCATAGAAAAACTGCGGGATCATTTCAAAATTGAGATGACCTATAACTCCAATGCCATTGAAGGGAATAGTCTGACACTCAAAGAGACCTTTCTCGTAATCAACGAAGGGCTCACAATCAAGGGGAAATCATTAAAAGATCATCTGGAGGCCAAGGACCATCACGCCGCTTTGGAATATCTCTATGAACTTGTGGAATATAAAAAGAGAGAGACGATCTCCGAACACCTCATTCGGACTTTGCATCAATTGGTGACAAGAGAAACCGAAGAGGAATGGGCGGGCAGGTACCGGGAAAGCAATGTTATTATCGGTGGGGCCGATCATACACCACCCGATGCTTTGGATGTTCCCATGCTGATGCGAGAATTGATGCAATGGTTTCAAAAAAATCAAAAAAAATTTCATGTTGTCGAACTGGCCGCTCTATTTCATCATCGATTGGTGCATATTCATCCTTTCTTGGATGGAAATGGCAGAACAGCAAGACTTGCAATGAATGTACTCCTTATGAAGGCGGGCTATCCGCTGGTTGTGATTCTCAAAAACGACCGTAAAAAGTATTATAGGGTTTTGAGTGAGGCAGATCAGGGGAAACCGGCTTTGTTGGTGCAATTTATTGCTCAATCGGTGGAACGCGCTCTCAATATCTATCTTAAAGTTTTGACACCCACATCAAAAAAACGGGAGAAATTTCTGCCTCTGTCTGAAATTGCCAAAGGAAGTCACCATTCACAAAAATATTTAAATCTGCTGATACGGCAAGGAAAACTGGAAGCTCACAAAGAGGGAAGAATTTGGCTAACCTCTCGTGAAGCCCTTCTGCGCTACCGAGAGGGGCGACAGAGAAAAAGAAGGTAAGGATACCTCTAAAAACCTATGAAAACACAATTTGTCATTCCTCGCCACGCTCCGAATCCACTTTGTTATCAAGGGAGTAGTGGAAAATGCTGAAATTTTCAAATTGTCATTCTGATCCCTTCGCTTTGTCATTCTGAGCGAAGCGAAGAATCTGTTCGGGCTCAGGATAAACTCCGCGAAGAATCCAATATTATCAAGTAGATCCTTCACGGAGTTTACACTGAGCGAAGCAAATGTGTTCAGGATGACAACCATGAAAAATGCATTTTCCACCACTCCCATCAAGTAGGTCTTTCACGGAATTTACACTGAGCAAAGCGAATGTGTTCAGGATGACAAACGGAGTTTTTAGAGGTGCCCTTGAGTAAACTTGGTTGCCGATGAGTTGATGAGTGGTCTATTCAACCGACAACCCAAGACGGTCCGGTTTCTTTAACAGTTCTCGAATATGATGCAGAAACTCCTCAATGTCTTTCAGACAATTCTTGAGGATTCCCAATATCTCCTTGGGGCCGACTTCATAATAGAAATGGGTCAGCCGTGTTCGATAGCCGGCCATTGGCATTAACTTTGACTTGGCAAATTCCATCGGAACAACCTCTCTCTCCCCGAGCAGTCTTGCAATTTCCTTGTATTCCGTGGCTCGTCCCCCCGGCAGACGGGACAAAATATGAGAGCCGATATGAAAGACCCCTTCCAATGCCTGGCGAAGGTAAAACTGAGCCAAGGCAAAATCGTCCCCCCTTTTCTCAAATTCCTCAACGGGAAGAAAGGAGAGTTTTTTCAAACGCTGAAGGTCTTGTGAGATTCCATCCATACGTGGAAGAATTGATTGTTTTTTAAGTGTTCCCATTATCCCTCAAGAATCGCCTGATCAAACTCGTTAAGGACCGGTTTAAAATCACAATAGGCCCTCACGGTCGCTTCCTCAAAATCGAGTCGAAAATCGGAAGAAACCTCCAAAATAGATTTGCCGTGTCGAATCACATCAAACCGAAGCTCCAGCGGGGCTTTTTGAAGAAAGATAATATCAAGATCGTTGCTGTTTTCGACGTAATTTCCCAAAAGATTAAAAAGAACAAGATAGATATCATTGGTGCCATGGCTCAAAAGGGAGGGGTGACGCATAACGACCCCGAAATCAACGTCTGAATCTTCAGCCGCTTTTTCTTCCGCTCGGGAACCAAAGAGATAAAGGATCGCAACACCCAGATCTTCTAGTTTTTTCTTGTCTTCCGGTTTGAAACTCAAATCGTCTTGATCCATGAACGCGAAGATACGGTACATGATGACTTTATTCAAGGATTCAATCTGTTTCGCTTCAAATTAACAAATGGGAAAGGGGCCGTGGCAATCTCCAATTGATCCCATGGGGGATTGCTTCGGAACGATGTTCCTCGCAATGAAAGAATCAACAGTCTCTATCTGTTGATACGGCAAGGAAAACTGGAAGCTCACAAAGAGGGAAGAATTTGGCTAACCTCTCGTGAAGCCCTTCTGCGCTACCGAGAGGGGCGACAGAGAAAAAGAAGGTAAACGAGGTGTGGGCCTGTCAGGAAAGCCGGCAACGACATCGGCAATTAATCTCTTTACAATTACCGGCATTGCCGATATCTTTTCTCCAATGGCCCCATCTACTGAAATTCAGGAGCGCCTTCTGGAGGGGGAGGGTTATTTGGTTGAATTCAAGGAAACCCCTTCTTCGCATCTCGAAAAAGATTTTTGTGCCTTTGCCAATGCCAGCGGGGGAACGCTCTACATTGGGATATCAGACAAAGGGGTTGTCCGACACGTCTCCCTGACCAACCGCCTGAAATCACAATTACAAAATGCCGCCAGAAATTGTGATCCTCCCGTGGAGATTACCCTCCGTTCTCTTGGAGATGTCATCGCTGTCGATATTTTGGAAAGTCTCAATAAACCGGTTCGCTCACCGGATGGTTTTTATCTCCGCATTGGTACCAACTCCCAAAAACTGACCCGTAATGAAATCTTTGCTTTTGCCGTTCAGGAAACAAAAATACTGTTCGACAGACAACTTTATGTAAAGGAGAAAGCAAAAGATCTGCTGGCCTTAAGGCAGATAGAAATATTTCGACAAAGAGCACGTCTGGAAATCGATCTGGATAACATTCAACTTCTTGAAAACATCGGCTGTCTTCGGAGGCAGAACGGAAACGATTATTTGACCTATGCGGGCATTCTGCTTTTTGGCACAAATCCCCAGATGATTTTTCCACAAGCCACAGTGACCCTGCTGGTTATGGAAGACCCGGCGACGATCCTGGAACAAAAAATTCTGAAGGGAACCCTGTTCCAGCAGGTGGAAGAAGCTTTTCAGTTTCTTAAAGGTCATTTGCAATCCAGACCGGAAATTGAATCCCTGCAACGAAGGGATGTGCTAGAAATTCCGGAATTTGTTTTGAGGGAACTGCTTGTCAATGCCATCATTCATCGCGATTATTTCGAAATGTCTGCAGATGTTGCCATCAAAATATTTCCATCCTCCATTGAATTTTCAAACCCGGGACCGGTGAGCCAGCGGATTTCATTGGATCATCTGTGGGGAAGAAGCTTTCGACGAAATCCGATGATTGCCGATGTTTTTTTTCGAGCCAACTACATTGAACGGGCGGGGACAGGATTGCTCCGGGTCCGGAAAATCCTGGAGCAGATGAGACGCCCTCCCCTCCTCCTTGCCGAGGAGGGTCCCTTTTTTATTGTGACCCTCCCCAGACAGAATTCTTTCCTTCTTCAAGAGGGATTGGGCGCACGGCAAAGAGAGCTCCTAAGCTTGCCTGATTCCTTTTTCCCTTTTTCCACTCTAGATTATGCCAAACAATTTTCTGTGAGTGAAAGAATGGCCCGCCTTGACATCAAAGTACTTGTTGAAAAGGGACTCCTCTCACTTCAGAGGAAAGGAAGGGGTGTGCGCTATGTCAAAAAATGAATTTATCAGGAAAGCCGGTACACCTTCAATTTGTTATAAAGTGTTTTCTCGTCAATCTCCAGTAGCTTTGCCGCTTTCCCCTTGTGTCCTTCCGTTTTTTGCAGGGCAGTTTGAATCAGTTGTTTTTCCACAAAACTGACTGACTCTTTGGAGGCTTGAAAAAGAGAAAGACCGTGCCGAATTGGAATCGTCAGCTCCGTCTGGACACCGGTAATTTTTGGATTCCTGATTTCAGGCGGCAAATCAGTTTTTTGAATTTTGCCATTGGCAATGACCATGGCCCGTTTGAGCGCGTTTTTTAATTCACGCACATTTCCGGGCCAAGGATAAGATTGGAGGAGGTCGAGGGCTTTGGGATCAAACCCCGAAACAGTCTTGCCGATTTGAGATTCAAATTCATGGAGGAATCTCAAACTCAAGTAGGGAATATCATGGGAACGCTCTCTCAAAGGAGGCAGGTTTATCGGAAATTCATTGAGCCTGTGGAATAAATCTTCTCTAAAGTTGCCTTCTTTGACAAGTTTTGAAAGTTCCCTGTTCGTCGCCGCGATCACCCGGAGAGAAACGTTAATAGGGCGTTTTACGCTCCCCACCCCCCCCCCCAAGCGTTCGAAAGTATGCGTTTCCAAAAATCGCAAAAGCTTTGCTTGGATATTCAGGGGGATGTTCGCTATTTCGTCCAAAAAGAGGATTCCTCCATTCGCCTGCTCTACTTTTCCTTTTCGAGCGGCATGGGCACCGGTAAAAGCCCCTTTTTCATGGCCAAATAATTCACTTTCAATCAATGTTTCCGGAATGGAGGCGCAATCGATGGGAACGAAAGGGCCTTTCCTTCTTGGACTTAGATGATGAAGAGTTTTTGCAACTAATTCCTTTCCTGTTCCGCTTTCACCGGTGAACAGCACGTTCACATCGATTTGGGCTACGGCAGAAATCTGTTTTGCCAGATTTTGAATGGCGGGAGAACTTCCCATCATCATTTCCAAAGTGGCATTATCCTCTTTGCGGAGTTGACAACTTTTCAACTCCCAATAAAGGTGCCGCATCTTGACGGCATTGGCCACGAGTGCTTTCAGTTCTTCATTGTCAAAAGGTTTCGGCAAATAATGAAAGGCTCCGCGCTTCATGGCTTCCACGGCAGTCTTCACCGTTTCATAAGCAGTAATGATAATGATGGGAAGATGAGGATCTGTCTCAAGGATTTTTTCCAGATAATCAATGCCGTTTGATCCACCCAGTTTCAAATCCAGAAGGAGACAGCTAAAAGTGTTGCCCGGTAGTTTTGAAAGAAATTCTTCCGGATGGGTGGTCCAAAGCACTCGATATCCTTCGGCTACAAACACTTTCTGGATGGTTGTGCAGAGTTCCTGCTCATCATCAACGACAAAAATGGTATCCATAAATCAGTGCTTATTTATCAGGCAGACAAAGGTAATTCAATTATAACCTTTGTTCCCCGATCTTCCCTGCCTTCAAATCGGATACGACCACCATGAGAGCGGACAATCCCCTCTGCAACCGAAAGTCCCAACCCAACCCCGCTTTCCTTCGTTGTAAAAAAGGGATGAAAAAGTTTGGGGACAAGTTCTTTGGGAATTCCCGTTCCTGTATCTTCAATGATTATGTCAATTCTTGGAGGGTTGGTATCTCTTCGATGAGCGGCGCTAATTTTTAAGTTCCCTCCCTGCGGCATTGCCTCGAAGGAGTTCATTAGTAGATTCAGATAAGCCTGAAGCAAAACCTTCTTGTCCATCAAAATCTCCGGCAATTTTTTCTGCCAATCCTTTGTCACGGAAATTTTTTGATCCTTGATCTTTTGACGCATGAGTTTAAGACCCGCTTCCAACAATTCTGGAATGGATTCCTTTCTCATCCGATATTGGGCGGGTTTTGAAAAATGCAGGAGATCCGCGAGGACATCATTTACCGTGTCAACATTGTGGATAATAGATTCCATCGTCTCATTAAAATCGTCGCTCTTGAGAGATTTTTTGAAGGTTCCCAGTCCGTATTGGGCCGAGGCTCGTATGATGGTTAGCGGCTGGCGAACCTGATGAGCCAGCCCCGCCGCCAGCGGCTCCATGATCCTTGCCCGCTCGGATTCATAAAGTTCTCGGGTTAAATTGACAATTTCGGTAGAAGATCGGTAATACTCCGCAACATGAGTAACGACGCCCCTCTCATCGGTCAGCGGATAGCAAGTGATATTGTAAACCGTTTCCAGTGGTTTTTCACTTGTCTCCAGAAAACCGGTCCGGACTGTTTTTTCACCCGAGAAAAAGGTCTCTGCGGCTGTGCACGACGGACAGCGTTCTTTTGAACCGTGAATTGCAGAATAGCAGGTTTTTCCGATCAGTTCCTTGTATGATTTTTTCCCCAAGGTTGTCAGAGTTGTGCGATTCACGCGCTGAATCACAAATTGTTTGTCAATTACAATGACAGGATCGCTGAAACCGTCAAAGATCTGGAGCAGGTCCGTTCGACTTTGGATTATCTCATCAATTCTTTTCCAAAAAAGAGATAAAAACCATTCCCAAATTTTTCTGAAAGGGTGTTTCATGACGTTAATTCTATTTCAAAACCGCGATGAAAGGGGAGACGATAAATCAGATAACTCACTTGGATATCCGACGGAAGCAGTTCATCCACCCGGTGCAACAGCCCTATAAAAAGCAGACCCACTCCCCCCTGTGGAAGCGTTTTGTTTATTTTTTCCTTGATAAAGAGATCACGTTTTTTTAGGAGCTCCGGAGCCACTTTTCCATATTCTTCCAGTAATGTTTTCTTTTGTCCATTATTGCCGGCCTCAAGAATTCGCTTGATCCAGTCGTATTCCTGTTTCAATAAAATGGGATCTTCCGTACCGACCAAAGTGGCCCCTTTTTTTATAAGTCCTTCCACAATGAGGTGATTGGGACTTTTTTGTTCTGCCAGATGATGAATAATCTCAATCTCTTTGCCACAGACGGGTAATCCGTCTTGATAAATGGAAACTTTTTTGTAAGGGAGTTTTAAGCGGGAGATCTGTTTTTTGATTCCGGACCACATTTCGTCAATGGCTTGCGTGTGGTGCCGCCATAGCTTTTGACCCAGCTTTCCAATGAAAGCCTTTTTTGCTTCAGGAGCCAGACTTCCCATGTCCTGTTGAGTATGAAGGATGGGAATATAAATGAGGCGTCTACCGTTGATCACCTAGAGCCTCCTTGACCACCTTTTTGAGCAACTGAATGTCAAAGGGTTTCGTCAGAAAATCGAAGACACCGAGGAACATGGCATCTCTGGCGGCTGAGGCGGTTCCGTAGGCTGTTAACAAGATTGACTTTAAATTTTTTTGAATAGTCCGCGCTTGTTGCAACAGTTCCAATCCGTTCATGGAGGGCATTTTCAGATCGACCAGCATGAGATCCACGGAACTTTTTTTTAATTGATTTAACGCCGTCTCTCCATTGAAAGCGGTAAAAATTTGATATCCTTCCTGAAGCAACACCTTTTTGATCACATTGCAAATTTGCTCTTCATCATCGACAACAAGAATAGTTTTCTTCTTGGGATGGTTTTTCATAATCAAAACTGTAGCGAATTTTTATGGAGTTGGACAGTTCTAAAATTCAGTTCTACAATATTTTCCGAATGCGTGTAACCTGCCGCGCTCTGCCTGTTTCTTCATCAACACCGATCAACAGTCCTTCGAGGCGGGCGCCCTCGCTTGCCACCTTGAACTTTTTAAATTCTCCATCGCTCAAGAAACGCTTCAGGGCTGTTTCTATATCGAGACCAATCACGGAATGATGCGGGCCGGTCATTCCCAGATCGGTCATGTAAGCCGTTCCCTTGGGCAAAATTTCTTCGTCTGCTGTCTGAATATGGGTGTGCGTGCCCACCACGCAAGTTACCTGACCATCCAGATACCAACCCAGCGCTTTTTTCTCTGCGGACGCTTCAGCATGAATATCCACCAAAATAATCGACGTCTCTTTCCGGATTTCTTTGAGAAGCGCATCCATCGCTTTGAAAGGCGAAGAGGTCTTGTGCCCTTTCGTCTCCATAAAAACG
>JACRBV010000073.1 GCA_016213065.1 Deltaproteobacteria bacterium | reverse complement strand
AACAGACGAGGAATATTTTTTAGAAAATCTGCGACTGCAAAATCATGAAAAACTGTCCAAGAAACGGCTTTTAAAATTATCTAAGCAATTTAAATCAAAAAAGGTGAAGGCCGGAGTTTCTGTCTTAATTAGGCTGATTGATGAGGAAAGAAAATGAAAGACATTATTCTAAAAAATATTTCTAATCAGAAAAATCCAGTCAAAAGAGAAAATGCGCTTAGAGAAGAGCTTCAGCACCTTGTACTAAAAATTTTGGACGATGGTGGTTTTTTTAAAAATATCAGTTTTGTGGGCGGAACGGCGCTTCGCGTATTATTCGGTCTTCGCAGGTTTTCGGAAGACATGGACTTCAGCCTACAGATAGCCAATAATCCGGTCTTTAAATTTCAAGAAATGCTACGATACGTTGTTGATCAACTCACTACTTACAAATTCCAGATCGACATCAAGACAAAACAAAAGGGAGCCGTCCAAAGCGTTTTTTTGAGATTTAAAGAAGTGTTGCAGGAGTTTGACATTGTCAAAATACGAGGGCAAAAACTCTCCATCAAATTAGAAATCGATACGAATCCTCCTCCTTTTGCCCGCTTCGAAACACGTCTATTACAAAAAGATTTTATGTTCACAGTAGTGCATCACGATTTGCCGACTCTGCTGGCCGGAAAAACGCTGGCCTTTTTGAATCGTGCTTACACCAAGGGTCGGGACTTATATGACATGATCTGGTTTCTAACCAAGAACGTAAAAATGAACGAAGAGTTTTTTAAGGCTGGGTTACAACAACAAAATCCGGACTCCGAAAAAACATGGACACGAGATGAGCTAAGAAAAAATCTTACCGTAAAATTAGATGGCATGGACATGCCATTAGTGATTGAAGACGTCAGACCATTCCTAGACAATGAAACCGAGGTCAGATTTTTTGATGCGCTTTTAATTAAGCCGTTGTTTGAGAAAATAGAATTTGAAAAAAAGTAATCTCGCCTATACCCGTCACCTTAAACCAAACAAACTACAAGCCAAAGCGGCAATCAGGGCGGCCGCGGGAATTGTGAAAATCCAAGCCCAGACAATGCGGGAGGCAATGCCCCATTTCACGGCACTCAGACGTTTGGTGGCGCCCACACCGACGATGGCTCCTGTGATCGTATGCGTTGTGGAAACGGGAATTCCCAAATGAGACATCAGCAAAATAATCACACCGCCTCCGGTCTCGGCGCAAAAACCGTCCACGGGACGGAGTTTCGCAATCTTCATCCCCATTGTTTTCACAATCCGCCATCCTCCCAAATAGGTTCCGAGGGCAATCGCGGCATGGCAGGAAAAAATCACCCAGATGGGGATACCGGTTTCTTTTGGTAAATAACCGGAAGCCACCAACAAGGCCACAATAATTCCCATTGTTTTTTGGGCATCGTTGGAACCGTGGGAAAAAGAAAAAATTGCCGAAGAGAGAAGCTGTAATTTTCCGAACCAACGATTAACAGTGCCCGGAAGCAGGTTGCGGCAAATAAAATTCACAAGATGCATCAGCAACAAGCCGAGCAATAAACCAATAGCGGGAGAAATGAAAATGGCGGCAACCACTTTTGTAAAACCCGAATAGAGAATGGCCTGCAACCCAAACTTGGCAACCGCGGCTCCGGCAAAACCGCCGATGAGGGCGTGTGAAGAACTGGTGGGCAATCCCCACCACCAAGTGATCAAATCCCACACAATGGCCCCGATAACACCGCAAACCACCACATTTACTGTGACAAAATCGGGCTGAACAATTCCCTTCGCGATCATTTTGGCAACCGCCGTTCCAAAAGAAAACGCGGCCACAAAATTAAAAAAGGCGGCCCAAAGAGTGGCAACCTTCGGACTTAAGACACGTGTGGAAACAACGGTGGCGATGGAGTTTGCGGCATCATGGAATCCGTTGATAAAATCAAAAGCTAGGGCAATGGCAATAAACAGGACAAGGAGTGGAAGAGAAATCTCATGCATTTTTCAGGACAATCCCTTCAATAACATTGGCGACGTCCTCGCAACGATCGGTGGCAATTTCCATTTGATCCAGAATTTCCTTCAATTTGATAATTTGAATAGGGTCTTTCTCATTGGCAAAAAGATTGGCGACGGCAAAGCGGTGGGCTTCATCGGCCTCATTTTCCAGACGACTGATCTCGACACATTTCGACAAAATCATCTGGGAATTTTTCATATCCTTCAGACATATTGCCGCCTCACAAACCTGCTCCACCGTGCGAACCAAAACACGGGACAAAACTTTGAGATCTTCGCTGACATAGGGAATTTTATACAGAACCATGCGATCAGCACTTCCATAAATGTAATCCAAAATATCATCCATGGAGCTAATCAATTCGTGAATGTCTTCACGGTCAAGCGGTGTGATAAAAGTTTTGTTTAAAAGTTCGATGGCATCATGAGTGTGGCGGTCGCCCGTGTGTTCTATATCTTCAAGTTCTCTGAGTTTTTTTTCGGAGGTGGGAGAATTGCTGATGAAATCTTCAAGAGCCTTTGCCCCCGCCAAAACATTCTGGGCAACGCAATCAATCTGATCGTAAAATGCCTTGCTCTTGGTAAAAAACATAAATTGTTGGGCCCGAAATACCAGACGCCAAAGAACGCGTCAATTGCATAAGATTTTTCACAAAATCAATGTCCGGTGGAATTCGGGGTGAAACGTTCGGGGGTTTTGCCTTCGTAGAGCCAGCGGCACATCCAGTAGGCTAGCAGAACTTTTCGGGTGTAGTTTTGTGTCTCTGCAAAGGGAATCTCTTCGATAAAAACTTCCATAGAGTCATGATCGCGCAGACTAAGCCAACGGCTTACGGCCTCTTCTCCCGCATTGTAAGAGGCAATGGCATAAGGCAGTTGATCGAAAAAAAGTTCTTTCAGAAACTTCATATAGAGAATTCCAAGATGGATATTTACGGCGGGTTCAAAAATGGAAGGAAGATCGAAATTTTTCAACTTAGCGCCATTGGCAACTTGCAGTGCTGTTTGAGGCATCAACTGCATCAATCCGATGGCACCTGTGGGGCTTATAACACTCTCCTGAAAACGAGATTCTTGCCAAATCAGTGCAAAAGCCAAATTAGGATCAAGCCCTTTTTGTTTCGATTCTTTTTCAATCACGATTGCATATTTCCTCGGATAGAGTCCCAAAAATTTTCCATTCGTATTTTCTTTCCAAAGAGATTTTATGGCCGCTTCAAAATCGGATTCATCAGGATAAAGAGCCGCCAAGGATAAAACTGCATAGTAAGAGACCGGATATTTTGAAACTACTTGTTGAAGCAATCCCGTAGCTTCTTCATCCTGTCCGGACCGTTTCAAGGCCATTGCCTTCCAATAAAGGACTTGCGACGGCAAGGCGCCTCCACTCTTTATTTTTTGCACCACTCGATGACGACCACGGCGCTTCTTTACGCGCACCACAGTTCCTGATCCGCGAATCCGGTCCCAACTTTGCAAAGCGAGACGGTAATGTTGCATTTGAAAATGAGCCCAGCCTTTCCACCAAAGGACCTCCGGTCCGGATAAACCTCCCAGCATTTTTAAAACTTCTGTGTAATCTTTTGCTTCAATTGCTGTCTTCGCAGTCCTCCAGACAAGATTCTTTTTCTTTGATTTTCCTTCCTGAGCGATGAGCCGTTTGTATTTTTTCAAGGCTTCGGAATAGCGTTTCAGCTTTGTCAATGCCATTGCCTCTTTCAACAGTGCCTCATGTCTTATTTTGGGGGAGTCGGCATGAAGAACTAAATCACGAAACAAAGGAAGTGCTTCATCATAGTGTTTCATCCCCGCAAGGGCTCTGGCTTTCAGCAGTAAAACCTCTTCATCTTCCGAAGAATATTTTTGTAGTGCCTCCCACGCTTTCTCATACCAACGGTAATAGACGAGATCCTTAATATCATCGAGATCGGCCGGCCCTTTTTGAATCACTTGTAAAATGGGGGGAAGTGATTTGGCAAAAACGGCGGAAGAAAAATCAACGAAAACAAAAAAAAGGACCATAGACCATAGACCATGGACCATATATTTTTTATATTTAGTCCATAGTCCGTGGTCCATAGTCTGTGGTCTCAGAAGGAAGTTCCAAATTGCAGAATCAGAATACCATTCTTGGCAAGAGTTCCGAGGATAGGATCCTTCAAATTCACCAGACGTGCCCGATTACGAACAATGATGCCGTAACCTAAACGACCTGAGAGGGGAAGCCCGTGCCCAAGCACAAAATCACCGCGCAATTCTCCGCCAATACCCAACATGAAAGGATCGAAAAACTTGGAAAAATTTCTCGGTTGGGGATCTCGGGTATTCCACGCATCACCAAAATCGGCAAAGGCGGCAACGTGAATATCTTTCAAAAAAACAGGCCATGTTCCAATGCCCCGCTGTGGTGAAACAAGAGGAAAACGATATTCACCGGACAAAAGCATGGCACGATCTTTCACAAAAGCTGCCACGGGAAGACCTCTCAAATTGAAATAGCGTGAACTGTAACCGGTGGCCAAAGCACCCTCTCCAAGAGCACCTCCCAGAGTAAATGTTCCCGGGAAAATCTGGTCCCCAAAGGCAATGCCGCCTGCCGCGCGAAGAGCCAAAACCTGATTGGCCCATAACGGAATATACTGGCGAAAATCTCCCGCAAAAATTCGTTGTTCATTTTTGTCGGCCGACAAAAGCCGCTTGTCGGTGATTGTTCCGTTCAAACGAAGAATGCGTCCTTTTTCAGGATGACTGATGGAAGCGGGATAACTTTTCCCCTCTCCGTAGGTATAGCTCATGTTGATACCGGCAAAAACGCCCAGATTTAGGGCATTGGCTTCGCTCGGCAAAATGTGGGTGATCGGTATTCGGTCTTCGTAAAAATAGGAAAATCCGAACGCCTGTTTGGTGCCAACCGGTACCGACAAAAAGGCACTGGCATTGCGGCGCTGTTCAAAAAAGCGATAGCTGTTGCTGTTGCTAAAAACGAGCGTTCCATAATCAACCGCCTGATCATCGATGCCAATACCCATGATGGGGGCATAGCGGTTGTAATAATAACGGGCGGTGTAGCCAAAATAATTTGCATCTGTGCGAAAACTGCCGCCGGCCATCCAGTTGTGATAACGAAGAGGATCCGCCCCACCAGTGAATGCGGTGAAAAGAAAACTGTCTCCCAAAAAGTTTACACCCGGAAGCAAAAAGCGGGGAAGAAAGAGGGATTTTCCAAAAGGATTATATTTTTGGGGTGCATATTCCCCCACTTTGGAATTTTCTTCTTTTTCATAAGAAGGCAAATTTGTTTTTTTCTCATCTTTCTTCTTTCCCGATTTTTTTGTTTTCGGTCCATGGTCCATGGTCTCTGGTCCATAGTCCTCCCCAAAAATTTTCAACTGCAAAGGCACTTTGCGAATTTCATAACCTTCTCCGGTATAATATCTTCCCAATAAAGTTTGATCGTTTTTGGAGATTGCCGGTTCAAAGAGTCCCGTCTCCACGCGGCTGACCCGCTGTAGCTTATTGAAACGCCATTCATAGGCGTAAAGGTTGTTGGTTCCGTCTTCATCGGAGACAAAAAGAATCCATCGTCCATCCGGAGTCCATTCCGGACGGGAATTGACATGAATGCCGTTATTTTTGATGCAGGGTTTCGATGTAGCATCGGCCGCGAAGATACAAAGTTCCCAGCCCACATTTTTTTGAAATCGCACAAGGGCCAAATGCGCTCCATCCGGTGAATAGCGAAGATTAGCAAATTGGGTGAACGGTTTTACATCACTCAATAATGTGGTGATGGATTTCGTTTCTACATCATAAATTTTCAAAACATCTTTGCCCGCCTCGCCTGAAACAAAAACAATTCTCTTTCCGTCGGGCATAAAGTCCGGATCTCTTGCCCTCTCCCCCTTTGTCAGACGTGTCAGCTTCTTCGTTTCAAGATCAATTTGATAGAGATCAAGGTAATGCTGGTACCGTTTGAATGTTCCCATGGAGGCAAAAACAATGGATTTATCATCGGGAGAAAAACTAATTTGCGTGGGAGTTTTGTCTGACAATTTTTCGACTTTACCCGTCTCCAAATCTTTCAACCAAAGCATTGTTGCCTTGCGAGGATTGTAAGTCACATAGGCCAGTTTTTTCCCGTCTCTCGAAAATGTCGGAAGATAATAGGAATCTTTTCCTCCGAGAAAAGGTTCCAGTTGTGTCATCCCTTCCGATTTTATTTTTTCATCCCATACTGCATATTTTTCGCCCAATTCCTTTTGCCAGTCGCGCCAGAGTTGATAAAGGCTAACGCCAAAAGCTTTCTTGGCGGCATGATTCACGGCGCTGATCAGAAAATTGCGTTGGGTAACACGATTAAAAACCTGAAGCTTTTCCCAACCAAAACGTTTTTCAAGATACATCAAAAATTTGACGCCAAAAATATATTGGGTTTGTCCTGCGGGCCATTTCCATTGCAAACCATCGGCACGGTCAATGCTTGGGAACTGCTTGTTTAAAACGGCGGTGCGCACCAGCATCTCGCTATAGGAAGCCCTCCCCCGCCCTCCTTTAGTTTCTTCGGTTTCCTGCAACACGGCCAACCCCTCTTTCACCCAGTTTGGAGTCAATGCCGCCGGTGAAATCAATTTTCCAAAAACATAATGCCACGGTTTCCAAAAACCACCATACGCATCAAGATGAAGAATATGTGTGAGTTCGTGGGTAATCAACGTTTTAAGCCAGTCATCGTAGGTATTGAGAGAACTTTCGGGATCGGGAGGAACAATCCGGAGAATAATCATGTTATAGGGAAGTGTTGTAGCCAGACCATTTGCATCATCATTATTATCGATAAGGATCACCTGCGTGCGTCCCCACGGCTCCCACTGAAATTTGGGCTTCAAAATAGTATAGGCCTCTTCAAAATAATCGGCAGACCGTTTGGCAATCTCTTCAATATTTTGATGATATTGGATTGAAAAATGGGGCGTGTTGATCGTACGCCACCCACCAAAGGGATAATAAGAGCCGGCATGCACGAGGCCGACAAAAAACAAGCAGACTAAAAATAAAACCCCCCCAAAGATTTTGCGCATTTTGATAAGGGAAGGTAACGGAATTCGCAAAGTACTGCAACACTGGAATCTTAAGAACCCTCAAAACCCAATGCGTTTTTTAGGTGGGAGTGGTGGCGGAGCCATAAGTTCCCGGATAGCATCAAAAACAATTTTGAATTGGTGATCATATTTTTTTTCAAGTTGGATAAGTTTTTGGGCAAGGTCTTTGTGAGTCATCAACATTTCTCGTAGCCGTCCGAATGTTCGCATTACCTGAATATTGACTTGAATAGCCTGACGACTATTGAGAACGCTGGAAAGCATGGCAACCCCATATTCGGTAAAAGCATAAGGTGCAAAACGTCGTCCACCACGTCCTTTGTTTGAGGTCACAATTTGGGACCTCAAAAGCATAACCTCCTGATTTTCCAGCTGAAACATAAAATCCTCGGGGAATCTTTCACTATTTCTTTTGATCGCCTGAATAAGCACCTTAGTTTTAACACCATAAAGTTCGGCCAGATCTGAATCAAGCATCACCTTATGACCTCGGAACAGGAAAATCCGCTTTTCAATGCGTTCAATGGGAATAAGGTCCGTCACAACTTCTACAAAAGCAAAATCCGTGCCGAAGTCTTTGGGTTTTAAATTGGAACGAGACAAGAGAAGATGATTTACTTTCGTCAACTCTTGACGAATTTTGAGCACTATTTGGGGGATGAAGGAATCTGTTTTTTCCCCACCAATTCATAAATCTTTGTTTCAATTTCTTTTCCTTTTACTTTGGCGACGCCCAGTTCGCGCACGGTTACGTGGTCTTTTACTTTTTGATAGAGAGCGTCGCTGATAATAATTTGCGTTCCGTAATCCTTGTTCAGACCTTCAATGCGCGATGTCAAATTCACCGAATCCCCGATCACGGTATAATTGAAGCGCCTTGCGGATCCCATGTTCCCCACCGCCATCAAACCGGTATGAACACCCACACCGATTTTTAATTCATCAATGCCGTATTTTTTGCACCACTCTTCCTTGTGCTGATCCAGTTTTTCAATCATCTCCAACGCGGTAAGAGTTGCACGCAGTGCGTGATCCTCCTGCGGCAAGGGCGCGCCAAAAATGGCCATAATCGCGTCGCCCATATATTTGTCGACAGTTCCTTCATGTTCAAAAACAACATCCGTCATCACGGTAAAATAATCATTGAGAAGCTGAACCACCTTTTCCGGCGGAAGTTTTTCGGATTTGGAAGTAAAACCCCGGATGTCTGAAAAAAGAACCGTCAACTCTTTGCGGTCTCCACCTAGTTTTAATTGCTCGGGATGTTCCAAAAGAACTTTGATAACCGAAGGACTTAAATAATGTTGAAAAGTTTTTTTGATTTTACGCCGCTCTTTTTCTTCCGTGAAAAAGCGGTAGATGGTAATACCACCATAAACCAACGTACCGTTTAAAGTGGCTCCGAAGCTGTGGATCAAATAGCCTCTCAAAAAACACAAATAAGCGGCCACCGAAATCACCAATATCGAAATTATAAAAACAAAAAAACCACCCAACGCGTGAAATCTTGGAATCACAAGGCCCAGAAAAAATCCGACAAAAAGAATCAATCCAAAGGAAATGAGTTTGGTGTTGGTATCCGAAACAACAAAATCACCGCTCAAGATATTGTCGACAACATTGGCGGAAACTTCAATCCCCGGGAAAACGGCGTCTGTTGGGGCAACCCGCATATCATAAATCCCGATAGCCGTGGCTCCCGCCAAAACAATTTTATCTTTCAAAGTTTCTTTGGGAACGGAACCGTTTAAAATATTGGCGATACTGATATGGGGAAAAGATTTCGTCCCTCCGCGATAGTTGATAAACAACTCTCCTTTGTCATTGAGAGGAATTTTTTTATTTCCCAACGCGATGCCCCGCAAAACACCATCTTCATTCAAAATCGGCAAAGGAGAAAAACCAACGGCCAAACTTGCCGATTGCAGGGAAAGAGAGGGATAAAAATTTCCTTTGTAGGCCAAAATCAGCGGAGCTCTGCGGATCACTCCATCGGGGTCCGGAAAAACATTGAAAAAACCCTGTCGTTCGTTCGATACCGCCGCAACAATTTGGGGAACATTTGTTTGAACACCATAAACTTTTTCACCCGAAGTTTCGAGTTGTTTCGAAGACATGGAAAGTCGGGAAGGGAAAATGGTCTGATCGTTTTCCTTCAACTCTTGTTTGCTCAAATGGGCATCTTTGGCTTCTTGCGGGGTGGCATAGAAAAAATAACCCAAAGTAGTATCAGGAATTTTTTTCAAGGCCTCTGCAAGTTTGCCATCTTCGGGAGAAGTTTCTGAAAAGGTAATATCGAAGCCAAGTGTCTTAATCCCGTATTCTTTCAGTTTGTCCACCGCCGAAGCCATCACGGAGCGGGGCCACGGCCATCTTCCTATTTCATTGATGCTTTGTTCATCAATGGCCACAATGACAACATTGCCCGCGGTCTTCAGGGGACCGCGAATGAAAAAATAATTGTCAACCCATTTTCCGTCAATGGATTTGATAAAACCCGGAAAAACAAAATAGGTGGCAACAACAAGGACTGTTACGAAAAGGGCAATATAAAAAGGCCGTTTCACCTTATTCTAGTAACCCTCAAAATTGGGCCGCAAAACTCAAGCCGGCAACCTGCCGATGATAGGTATAATTGGCGATGTTGGAATGCGTCTTGTAATAACTATAAGAACCGGTCGCGGAAAAAGTCTTGTTGAACTTGTAGGTCAAGGCCCCCGTGTTATTATAAATCACATCGCGGCGCCGGACACTGTAAACCGAATCAACATGTTTGAATTGCCGTCTGGGACTGATATCGGTCAACAGAAAGAGGCTCCATTTTTTCCACAAATCGGTGCCGAAGACTGCTGTAATTTCGTGTTGTGTATAATACCAGTCATTGCCGACAGCAAAATTGTCGGTGAATTGATAACCGGCTTTGAAATACATGTTCTTTTGATTCGGTACGAAAAAGAACTGGTCAAAACCAAAGATGGCCTGCGTTGCATCACGGATCTGATCGATATTCGTGGGAGAAGCATAATATTCATTGCGCACCATCTTGCCATAAAAAGTAGTCAACCATTTTTTATCCCATGCGGCGTCAAAGTAAGAGGCTCCCTGTCCCATCAACACATATTTTGAAAGCCCCAGATTGACAAAAGTGCCGCTAAGCGGCATGCGCCATCTGAGTTTGTCGTTAATTTTGTAATAAAAATTGATGCCGCCGGTTTGACGACCAAAATTAAAGCGATCAAAATCAAAATTGATATTCGCATAAGCACTTTGATAACCTGAATATTCAACAAATAACTTGGAATTTTCTGTACGATGCAAAAGATAGGTTACATCGAGCGCGCCGGCGGCCATGGCATCTTCCTGATTCGTTTGAAAACCGGCGATGTTTCCTTCATCGGGATCCAAAATAACGTTGGAATCGTAGAAGGCGGAACCGGCAACCCGGATAGTCCATTTCTTTTCCTCTTTTTTTTCAGCTCCTTCTTTTGGCACCTTCCCTTCCTGAATATCTTTTACCCACTCACTGACAGCGGAAGCCAGTTCGGCATTGGGAGCCATTTGATCAACCAACTTCAGAGTTGTTAACGATTTCTCCGGATCTCCGAGATAATATTGATTCAGACCTGAATAAAACACAGGGAGAGGATCCTTTTTATCTTTTTCTTTGGCTTTTTCAAACCAAACAGCCGCAGGTGCATATTGCTTTTGGCGATATAAACTGAGCCCGTAGGGAAAATAAGCGTCGGCAAAATCAGGTTTCTTATCCAAAAACTCTTTCAAATACTGAGAAGCTTTTTGATACTGGTCTAATTGAAGATACGTTAACCCTAAAAGATAAATATGGTCTGGATTTTGGGGATCTTCCTTGTAGGCTTCTTGAAGAAGGGGAAGTGCTTTTTTAAAATCGGATTCCGAAAAAGCCGCCTGTCCTTTGGAAAAGGCAACGGAAGCGGCTTCCGTTCGTGCACTCACAATGAAAATGGAGAATAAAAGTAGAAATAAAACGAGAAATTTTTTCATTAGGCACAGAACTAACACAATTTTTGAGAGAGGACAATTAGAAACTAAAAGATTCCCAATACATCTTTGGCTTCATCGGAAGCCATTGTGCGAGGATCCCATGGAGGGGAGAAAACAATTTCAACATGAACACTTTTGACTTTCGGCAAATTGGCAACCAAACCATGCGCCTGCCTCTGGATTTCCGGACCAAAAGGACAAGCAGGGCTTGTCAAAGTCATGCGAACATTAATATGTCCTGTCTCTTCATTTTTATCAAAACCATAAACAAGCCCCAAATTCACAATGTCGAGATGAATTTCGGGATCGACAACATTTTTTAATACTTCAAAAATTTCCAAATCACTGGGGAGGGGCATATGTTTTTCTCCTCAAGGGCTCCATGCCGGCATTCCGAATCCGTGTCAAGACCTGTCCGATATTATCTTCGATTTGCACACCCGCCTTTTGCGTTACCTGATCTTCCAGAACAATATCGAAATCATCAGCTCCGGAAAGAAGTGCCTGCACACCAGATGGACCTTGAGTCAAAAAGGAGGCCCGAATTCTTTTAAAATTGTCGAGATAAAGACGGGACACCGCAATGGTGCGCAAATAATCTTCATTGGAAGTAACGATTCCACCCAGCGCCGTATGAGCCGACTGATAGGTCCAGCAGAGAAAACTTGCAAATCCACCTGTTTTACCCTGAAGGTCTCTGATTTTTTTCAAATGTTCTACCCTCGCCTCAAAAGGTTCTCCAAAACCGATGGTCATCGTGGCCGTTGTACCCAGCTTCAACTTCTGGGCCATTTCTATTGTTTCGAGATACTGGTTCACCGAATATTTTTTGGGGGAAAGTTTGCGGCGCCATTCATCGGTCAAAATTTCAGCGCCTCCACCGGGAATCCAATAAAGACCGGCATTGCGCAGTCTTTCCAACGCTTCAATAACCGAAATTCTGGAATTGCGCGCGATAAACAAAACTTCCACCGCGGTGGGACCGTAAATTTCGATTTCATTGCCATAACGTTCCCGAACCGATTTAAAAAGATTCTCATAATGTTCGATTTTCAATGCGGGATTAAAACCGCCCTCCATGGCAACCAGACTTCCCCCTTTTTCTTTCAATTCATCAATTTTTTTGAAAATTTCTTCCTTGCTTAAAACATAACCTTCCGGATTTCCGGGGCGCCTGTAAAAAGCGCAATATTTGCAATCCGCCACACAAATATTTGTGTAACTGACAATGCGCATAATAATGTAGGTGGCCTTGGAAGCGGGCAGAAAACAGCAACGTTGCTCCTGCGCTCGCGTGCGCAATTCCTCCAAAGGTGTTTTGTAAAAAAGGTTTAGGGCTTCCGATTCAGTCAGGCGGGGCATATCAAATCATGGTAACACAATGTTGATGGTGATGGTGTTTGTTGCCTGAGTGACGCCTCCCGGCAATATCTGTACGCCCAGATCGGAAGCGGCCGTAGGTGAAGCATCTATCAGGGCAGATTCAGCAGAGTCCGCTTCGCTTGCGCTATCGAAAATGGAAGAGTCCGCTTCGGCCATAAAAGTAACCGCAGAATCTTGAGTTGCTTGTGAGTCCACACCACTTGTTGTAAGAGTTGCAAGTTGCGAACTTCCCCCGCTTGGAGAGGTCAATGAAATATCAAAAATGATTCCGTTAGTTCGTAAGATATCTGGCGGAATAGGCGCCACGGGAAGTGGATCATTGTTTCCGAGAATCTGAGTGAACGCCCCTTCAGCAACCTGAATTTCTTTTTCAGGTCTGTCGATATTGGCGACATAAAATTTTCCATTGAAACAATAAAAGGAGGTTTGACAGCTCGAAATAGATTTCTTTGCGTCACATTTTTTTACAACGGCCGCAACATCGGTTCCGCGAATGCCCCCAACAGCTGTGGGTGTTTTAATTTCAACCGGCTGGTTCTCTCCAAAAAAACGTCCGACTACAGCACGAATTTTTCCGTACACAACATTGAAAACCGCTTTGCGTTCATTCTTTTTGGTATCAAATAAAAACTCGGTGATTAACGTTTTACTGTTTTCTTTAACGGTGAGAACGGTGTCATCTTTGAATAAAATCTTCAACCCACCGGTCTTTTTCGTTTCAATAATGTCTCCCATATAAACCAGTTGTTTCAAAGTAGGTGCAACCGGCGTTTTTCCTTCCTGCGTAACAATCACATCTCCAACCACATCCACAACCTGACCAACCGGCGCGGCCGCAAAAGCCGTAACTGAAACAAAAAAACCAACCAAAAAAAGTATTTTTTTCATAGCTCACCGATCTTTCTAAATGAAGAACGAGCAAAAATCAACGTGTCTTTTTAGGAAAATCTTGCACAACCTTGCTTGCGACACCAACGCCATAATCAAAAGGGCGCAAAATGGGTATGTCCACAGCCAAAATGCGTTGTGTAATAGGATCGTGGGGAACTTCCTCCATAATTTGTTCGGCCATTTCAAAGGAGAGAACAATCTGTTTTATAAAATAATGACAGTGTTCTTTGTCTTCCACTTTGTTACATTTAGGTTGGTATTGTCCATACACTCCCATCAACTGATCCACCAAAGCGGAACGAAATTCTCTTGCTTGTTCCAAAGGGAGAGGGAGAAAGTGATCCAGAATCATCTGATGAAGAACGATTCTCAAATCATGCACCAAAACATTCAAAACTTGTAACGGTTGCTTCTGCAAACGATGGTCAAAATACCTCCCCACAAGAACGGTCACCTTGCGCATTTCATGATGGACTGGATTGGATTGGCTCATAAGTCATAACCAGTCTAACAAAATAATTGCGCGGACAAAACTGAAAAATACCGTCATTTCAGTGACTCCGGGCGGTTAGGGAAAAGCTATTGAAATGATTTCAATTAAAACATGGGGTGAAAAAGACCCAAGCTGAAAAAAATAAAGGTGCGGCTCTTTCTGCGAGCCGCACCTTTTGCAATGACCTTACTTGCTCGATACTGGTTGAGAAGCCGGTTGAGAAGCACCCGCCACTGCTGTGGTATCTTTCACCCACTTCGCTGTGGTCGGTGTTGAGACGGTAATAAAGGGTTTTAATTTTTCAAACCCTGTAGCACCAATCCCTTTGATTGCCTTCAACTCTTCAACACTTTTGAAAGGATGGGCTTGGACATATTCCCGGATGGCCTCCGCCCTTTTTTGCCCAACGCCGGGTAACATGGTCAGCTGAGCAACACCCGCTTCATTAATATTAACAACACCCGTCAGCTTTCCCTTTGCACTCGCCTTGGCGTGGAGATCCAATCCCCCCGCGAGGGCCACAACGAGAACAGCCAATGACAACAACACTTTCTTTTTCATTATTCCTCCCTGTTTTTTGGTTTTCTACCTCTTAACTGCACTTTTCCATCTTTGGGAAAGGCATCGAGAAAGATATTGATGGAATCATCCTTGTTTAAAAAGGCGACTCCGATTTTGTTCCAACAAATCTTCCCCGCTTCCTTTTCCGTTATCTGATAAGCATCCCAAACCATTTTGGAATCACTCATATATAAACTCCTTTTTTAGGACCACCCCGCCGGCTGGGTTGATTTTCTATATCTCTGATAAAGCAAAAGATGTGCCACGGCGGAGAGTCGGTTTGGGGGGTTATAAAGAAGTGAACCGCCGTATTTGAAGCAGTCAAAGTTTCAAATCGGTCACCTTTTCAAAAAAAGCGATCAGCAATCAGCTTGTGAAATGATTGGTCTATTTATAGGGGCTTGCGTCGCTCCCTTCAACGGCAAAGCCGTTGGAGCCTCCCCCTCACGTTCGCTCTGCTCACTTGAAAAAACACATTTTTCACCACTCACCCATAACATCAAAAGCTGATAGCTGACCGCTGATCGCTTTTTTAGTTTATTCGTCACGTTCAATAACGTAATCGGCAAGACTTAGGAGGGCTTCTTTTTCTAGGGAGGGTTTGAAGGGGTTTAGATTTTCTTTGGCACGTTCAACATATTTTCGGGCCAAATTCCGCGAGGCATTGAGACCATCGTAACGATGGATAATATCCAACACCTCTTTAAATTTTTCGCTTTCGACACGACCGGCAAGCAGAGCATCTTTAGTTGTTTGGGATTCTTCGCGGTTAGCCATTTTCAACGCCACTAACAGGGGGAAGGTTAATTTTCCTTCTCTCAAATCTCCCCCTTTATGTTTTCCAAATTTTTCTTCCTCCGATTCGTAATCTAAGATGTCGTCGGCCAATTGAAAGGCAATTCCCAAATCATGACCGTAGCGTTTAAGTCCCTCTTCAAACGATTCAGAAACTCCGCCCAAAATGGCTCCAATCTGACAACACGCAGAAAGCAACACCGCCGTTTTGCCACGGATGATTCGCAGATAGATATCTTCATTGATCGAAAAGTCGCTGTGCTTGGTGATTTCCAGAATTTCAGCTTCGGTGGTGACGGTGATCGTGTCAGTCACCACTTTTAGAATACGCAAGCACCCGTGATCGACAATGATCTGACTCATCTTGCACCAGAAAAAATCTCCAACGAGAACGCTGATGGAATTTCCCCATTTCGCTTTGGTGGAAGATTTGCCTCTTCGCAGTTGCGCGTCATCCACGACATCATCGTGAAGAAGGCTCGCCGTGTGGATCATCTCCATCGCCGCGGCCATTTTTATTACCGCGTCACCTTGATAACCGGAGAGTTTGGCGGAAAGAAGTGTCAAGAGAGGGCGCAAACGTTTGCCACCATTTTGGATGATGTATTGAACGACTTCCGTGACCAGAGACACATCCGAAGTCAAATAGCCGTTCAAAATTTTCTCGACCGACTGAAGTTCTTTGGCAACGGGGATTGAAAAACGATCTAGTGTCATCGAAGGCGCTTAAAGCATCGTCAACGTATGTTGTCAAAAGGGAATTGCCATGGTAGCCTTCAGCCTTCAGCCGTCAGCATTCAACTTTCAGTTTTGCAGTTGCTGATAGCTGAAAGCTGATCGCTGATAGCTGTATGAATAAAACAATTTCAAAAGGTTGTTTGGTGGTTCATGGTCTGAGTGGAACGCCGGCTACCATGAAACCCATTAGCGATGCACTTCAAGCCAAAGGGTATATTGTCCATGC
The DNA here is from genome assembly GCA_016213065.1 of Deltaproteobacteria bacterium. NCBI lineage: Bacteria > Pseudomonadati > Myxococcota > Myxococcia > Deltaproteobacteria bacterium. The sequence goes on along the minus strand of JACRBV010000073.1, from coordinate 13,978 downwards.
ACCCCTTTTGTCGGGGCATGGAATCAATCTCAGAACGCTGGCCCATTCCACCGCGGAGCAGTGGTATGAAAGCCTTCTGCAGGCCTATCAAACTTTGCAATCCCAAGTAGATGATGTTTATTTTGTGGGACTTTCGATGGGTTCCATTTTGGGACTTAAACTCGCTGAAGAGCTCAATTCCAGAATCAAAGCGCTGGTCCTTCTAGCCCCTCCGATTGAATACACCTGTTCTTTTCGCTACTTTATTATTCCCGGTCTTCGCTACACACCACTACGCTGGTTTATTCATTCGACGGCAAAAGATTTTGACAAGAGTGTTCTGAATCCGGAAGGACGGGAATATTACCGCGCCAACAGCATGGCGCGCATTCCTTGCGACTCAGTCATGGAACTTCTCAATTTGACAAAAGCCGTTTGCAAAAATCTTTCCAAGGTTGATCAACCTCTTCTTGTATTGCAGGGAAGAAAAGATCACATGATCCATGCTCACGGTTTTATCAAAATCAAAAAAGGGGTTCACTCCCAAAAACTGGAGCTTGCTTTGCTTCCTCACTCTTCACATATTTTGCCGCTCGATTATGATCAGGCAGAAGTGATCAAACGGATTGTCAATTTTTTTGAGACTGTTTCTGCCAACGACGGACAAAAGTGGTAGGACGCCACGGATAGCGCAAAAAGACAGAGCCAAAAGCAATCGCCTTGGCACCCAGTTCAAAAAGTTTTGAAAGATCTTCGTATTCCCAAACACTCGCACCAATCACCGGCATGGTTGTGGTTCGCGAAAGTTCTTCCACCATTTTCCAAGTATATTTCTGAACCATTTTTCCGGAAACACCGCCGTTCCCTAATTTTTTCAGCGGAGATTTTTTGTTGGGGTAGGCCGCGGACCACGGAACACTGTTGATGCTGATTGCCTCCACCACATTTTCCAAAGCTTTCGCAATTTTCACATAGTCGTGCGTATAAGAGAGTTTCAAAATAAGCGGACAGGTCGCTACATATTTCAGGGCCTGCGCGGTATCGATCACCGCCTGCGCATTTTGCTGTAACTCGCCGGAGGAATTGGGGCAGGAAGCATTGATCTCCAGCGCCTTCAACTTCGTGCAATTTTTCAGACGGAGTGTCATCTCCATATATTCCTGAAGATTTTCGCCCGCGATGGAGACAACAAAATTCCACGGACTCTGTTCAATTTTTGGATAAATATTTTTGATCCATTCATCGATCCCCGGATTGGTTAGTCCCACGGCGTTAACGGTTCCCTCTTTCAAAAGACGCACCGAGCGCCACGGTGCATACCAGCGCAAATTTCCCTGACGCGGTTTCAGCGTTAATGACTTGACGACGATGGTAAAAAGTTCCGGTTTGATTGTCCCCATCCAGCGCAAAGGTTGTTCCCACAGCCAACCGCGCCCATCAAACGCAAGCGTACCCGACGCCGCCATGAATTCGAAAGAATGATTATTGGAAAGGGTGATCATGATTCAAGGAACTGATGCAATTCGGCAAGACTGATATCGGCCAGTTTTAAAATATTTCTCAGAGTTCCTTTTTTTAAATCCTTATTGCCATGAACGGGTACAGGTACAATACATCCTGTCACTGCATGACGAAAAATGTGATGGCTTCCGGTAATGCGCCTTTCTTTAAAACCCCTCTTTTTTAATATCTGAATAATCTGGCGTGGTTTTACGACCGGCAAGTGGAATGACATTTATCCTCTTGATAAAATAGGAATGTAGAGAGGTGCTGTGATCACTTCTTCTTTTTCTTCGGGGATTGACTGACCTTCTTCACGCAAAACAGCAATGTATCCCTTGATGGCATCTTTGGCCATCTTCCTAGCTTCCTCAAAAGTATCTCCCTGTGTCACACAGCCCGGCAACGCCGGCACAGAAACAACATATCCGCCCTCTTCTGCAGGTTCAAACAATGCCGTATATTTATAAAGTTTTTTATATTTGGTTTGCTTTCTCACGTCTCAAATGCTAGCGGATGTCTTGATGGGTGTCAACAAACTTGCCATAATTGTTTTGCTGATTGCCTTTCCCGTTTACGCTACCCCCCCAATTTAAATTATTTTTCAGGACAAATTGCACAAGTTTATTTCAACAAGGAAGAATCTTCTGACCAAACAACCCTGATTGAAAAAAACAAAAATCATATTCTACCGCGCTAATTTTGGGTTGGGACCCGGTTCCGGGAGACGGACTTTTCTATACAGAGCATCCGGTGCAGGGAAGTTTAGCACTGGCAATAGGTTTAATTGGTGGAATAGCGCTCACGGTTGGTGTTTTTGGTAAATGCAGTGGAGGAGATATAGGCGATTGTGAAGCCATAGGAAATGCCACCACAATCGTAGGGAGTGCACTTTATGGAACTTCTTACCTCTGGGACGGCATTGGCTCCACCATCGCCGCAAAAAAATATAAAAAGGGAAATTGAATGCCTATTTTCTTTTGCATGATAATGTGGCTTCCTTTCCTGCGGATCTCCTGAAAACCATGTCGAGATAAAATGCGACAAACATCACTGCCTGAAAGGACACAAAGCCTAGCCAATGCTCACCTCAAATGGAGTAACATAATTTTCGGAATACAACCGACCCCGAATTTCGGAGGGGCTTGCCGTTTCCAAAAACAATTGAACCGCCTCTGCGAGATTGTCTCTGGCCTCCTCAATCGTATCTCCCTGACTGGCGATATCCAATTCAGGACACAAAGAGAAATACCCTCCCTTTTCCTTTTCAATGATGGCGGTTAATTTTCTGATCTGTTTCACGCCAAGATTATGCATGATTTGGATTATAGATTCAATCCAAATATCCACGCCTCAATGAATTGTGCTAGAGTATTACGCGCCTGATTGGCGCAATATTGAATGTTGGAGAGTTTCATTAAATCTTTCGGTTGTTTGAAAAGATGTTCCATCAAATGTATCGGTTTCGGTTCACCCGTTGGTTCAATACAATCCTGCAAATCGGGCAACTGCATTTCCACCGGATCAAGAATGCTTTTCACAACGAGCCACGGAATATTGTTGTCATTTGCAATTTCGGCCACGGCAAAGGCTTCCATATCCAGTGCAATCGCTTCATGCACCGCCCCCAAATCGGCTTTTTCATGGGGGCTGGAAACGACACGATCGACCGTTACCATACCGCCTACTTGATAAGACCATTTTTGGGTTTCACAAATTTTTCTGGCTTGATGGAGCAAATCTTTGTTGGAGGCAAAACGTTTTTGCGATTTTTCATCAACAACAAACTTCGATAAAACCAGCGTCCCCAGCGAAGCAACAGGCGAAGTCCCTCCGGCATAACCCGCATATAAAATGGAGGAAGGTTTTTTCTGAGCGAGCGCTTCCTTCAATCCCTTTTTCATCCGATCCGCTCCCATGCCGGTGATCAGCAATTCCAGCTCTTTATTGAAAAGAAGTCCGCGGTGAAGTGTGGCGGGTTTAAAATGAATGCAGAGATCAATTGCCAATTTGGCTTTCAAATCTCGAACTTCATCTGTGAGAGCGGCAATAATGAGTGGAGTGGACAAGGTGAATTTGTTTTACGCTTTTCACACGATATGTGTCAACGTTTGCCTTGACCTTCAGAATAAAACCATGTTGTATCCCCGCTCCAATGGGTGTCCCGGCATCACAAGCATGGCGTGTCGCCAGTTATGTGCTCAAGCAAAAAATCAGTGGGAATAAAAAATATCCCCTCGTTTTGATGCTGGAGCCTCTTTTCCGTTGCAATCTTGCGTGCGCCGGTTGCGGCAAAATTCAGTATCCGGAATCTGTTCTTAAAAAACGTCTTTCACCCGAACAATGTTTCAAAGCGGTGGATGAATGCGGCGCCCCCATGGTGAGCATACCCGGCGGTGAACCGCTACTGCACCCGGAAATGGACAAAATTGTTGAAGGGTTGGTGGCCCGCAAAAAATATATTTATCTCTGCACCAACGCCATTTTGCTCAAAAGAAAAATCGATCTTTTCAAACCTTCCAAATTTCTAACCCTCAGCGTGCATCTGGATGGTTTACAAGAAGACCATGACAAAGCGGTTTGCCGCGATGGCATTTATGAACAAGCCGTTAGCGGTATTAAAGAAGCTCTCCAAAGAGGTTTTCGCGTCACTACCAACACCACTCTTTTTGAAGGGGCCAATCCCGAAAGAGTCCGCACTTTTTTTGACACAATGATGGGACTGGGTATTGAGGGAATGATGGTCTCTCCGGGTTACAGTTACGACAAAGCACCCGATCAAACCCATTTTCTAAAAAGAAATCGGACCCACGATCTGTTCCAAAACATTTTAGGAAATCCAAAAAAGGGATGGAAATTTAATCAATCTCCCCTCTTCCTGCAATTTTTGAAGGGAAAACGTTCCTATCAATGCACACCGTGGGGAAATCCAACCTATAATGTCTTCGGCTGGCAAAAGCCGTGCTATCTTTTGCAAGAGGGTTATGTCGGCACTTTCAAAGAATTAATGACCGAGACCAACTGGAACAATTACGGAACAGGAAACAACGAAAAATGCGCCGATTGCATGGTCCATTGCGGTTACGAAGCCACCGCGGTTGACGATACTTTCAGTTCACTGCGCGGACTGTTCGACACAATCCGATTTGGTTTGAAACCGGCTTGATGTCATTCTGAGTCCTTCGCTTTGTCATTCTGAGCCCTTCGCTTTGTCATTCTGAGCGAAGCGAAGAATCTGCTCGGGCTCAGGGTAAACTCCGCGAAGAATCTCCCATGTAGATCCTTCGCTTGCGCTCAGGATGACAATGATGGTGAAGGGCTCAGAATGACAACGAATCAACAATTATTTGAAGAGGCTTTTACATTGATGCCCGGCGGTGTCAATTCGCCCGTGCGCGCTTTTGGTGCGGTGGGAGGAACGCCTCCTTTCATAGCCAAAGCACTCGGTGCAAAAATTTGGGATGTCGATGGGAAGGAATACATCGATTATGTCGGATCATGGGGACCAGCCATTCTGGGTCATGCCGATCCGAAAGTGGTTGTTGCTGTTCAATCTGCCGCCACACGCGGATTTAGTTTCGGCGCGCCCACCGAATTGGAATCAAGACTTGCGGGCATGGTCCATCAAATTTTTCCGTCGATGGAAAAACTCCGCTTTGTGAATTCCGGCACCGAAGCCACCATGAGCGCAATTCGTTTGGCGCGCGGCGCAACGGGTCGCAATAAAATTATAAAATTTGAGGGGTGTTATCACGGTCACGCCGATTTTTTACTCGTTGAAGCCGGTTCCGGCGCCGCAACTTTTGGTGTTCCCTCCAGCAGTGGCGTTCCACACGATTTTGCGAAACATACGTTGGTGGCTCCTTATAATGATTTGAACGCGGTCGAAAATCTTTTTCAAAAAAACAAAAAGGAAATCGCCTGCGTCATTGTGGAACCGGTCGCGGGAAACATGGGTTGCGTGCCACCACAACCCGGATTTTTAAATGGTCTTCAAAAATTATGTCAGGGAAATGGAGCCCTGCTTGTCTTTGACGAAGTCATGACGGGTTTTCGCGTGGCACTTGGTGGAGCACAGCAACGCTACAACATCAAACCCGATATCACCTGTCTTGGAAAAATTTTAGGTGGCGGTCTCCCCGTCGGTGCTTACGGCGGGAGAAAAGATTTGATGGACCAGATTGCTCCCCTTGGCAAAATCTATCAGGCGGGCACTCTCTCCGGAAATCCGCTCGCAATGACAGCAGGGGTCGCAACATTGGCACAACTTGTTCAAAATGGGGTTTATCAGAAATTGCAGGCAATAACGGACACTCTAATTCATGGTATTAAAGAGATTCTCCAGTCCAAGCGAATTTCTTACCAAATACAATCCGTCGGTTCCATGTGGACTCTTTTCTTCGCAAAAGAGCCAATAATTGACTTTAAAACGGCCAAAAAATCGAATTTGGAGACTTTTAAGCGCTTTTTTCACGGAGTTTTGAATAAAGGCATTTATTTGCCTCCTAGCCAATTTGAGGCTTGTTTTGTCAGTTTAGCCCATAAAAAAGAAGATATTGATCAAACTTTAAGCGTTTTTGAGGCTATTTTATAAAAAACGACGATCAAAAAGACATATCTTTGTTAACTTTGGGGGTTTATGGCGCCGTGGGCTTTCAATTGGCCATTGCCGTGGTGGGGGGATGGTTTTTAGGAAACTATCTTGATGGCCGTTGGCAGACTTCTCCGTGGTTGGCTTTGATCGGTTTGACTGGCGGATTTGTTGGGGGTTTGGTCAATTTAGTCCGCATTCTCCAATGGCATCAAAATCGCAAAAACTCCCTTGACGAAAGAAGGTAAACATTGCAATTCACTGCCTCCCTTATCGCCGGTCTGGCCTTGGGACTTTTGAACTGGGTCTTTTGGACGCGCTGGGGCAAAAAACTTGAGAAGCAAAAAGAGTCAAGGCAGGAAAACTTCGTCCAGCGGACGAAGGAAAACTGCCGCGACAGCCATGCAGGATTGGTTGTTATCGGTCTTCTTAAAATAGGCATTTTGGGGGGCATCATTTGGCTCCTCTTGAACAAGGCCTATGTAACACCCGGTGGTTTTTTAATCGGTTTTGGAATGGTTGTGCTCTTCATTATATTGAAAGGTTTCGCATGGAAGTGATTTACCACAATATGCACATTGTTTTGGCGGGGCTTGTTGGATTTTTTTTGATTCTGCTGGCGCTCATCGCTCACAAAAGACTTCGCCACACCGAACAATGTCTTATCCCGCAAGGCAAAGCAACCTCTTCCACCATTTTTGAAGTTATTGTCGAATTTGTTTTAACTCTGATGGAAGGAATGTTGGGCGACAAAGCACCAAAATATTTTCCGCTAATCGGCGCTCTCTTCATTTATATTTTAACCTGCAATCTTATCGGACTCATTCCGGGACTAGCACCTCCAACCGACAACATCAATACAAACGCCGCTTGCGCATTGGTTGTCTTTATCTATTTCAATTATGTTGGTATTAAAGAGCAGGGTTTTGTTTCTTATTTTAAACACTTTTTCGGTCCTTCTTTCGGCCATGTGGCATTTTACTGGTTACCTTTTTTAATTGCATTTCATGTATTGATGTTCACAGTGGAATCAATAAGCATTCTAGTGAGACCCGTCTCTCTAACCGTGCGTCTTTTCGGAAACATGACTGGCGATCATTTAACGTTAGGATTTTTCTCGAACTTGAATCCATTATGGTTTGTGATCATCCAATTTATTTATGTCTTGGCCGCTTTAATTGTTTTTCTTCAGGCATTTGTTTTTTCGATTTTGTCAGTCATTTATATCAGCCTTGCAACCGAAACATCACACCATTGAAAAGGACCATGGACTGTGGACAATGGACCATGGACCAAAAAGGAGGAAGGATATGTTGAAGAAAATTGCTGTTGTTCTCGCTGTTTTAGCAAGCCCCGCGCTTGGGTTAGCCGCTGAAACGGCGGCACTGCCATCCGGAGAAGGTGTTTTCACCTTTTTCAAAGCGGCACTCGCTCTAGGTTGCGGTCTCGCAATCGGCATTGCCGCTTTGGGCGGTGCCTTGGGACAGGGACGCGCCGCCGCCGCCGCTCTTGAGGGAATCGCAAGAAACCCCGAAGCCGCCGGCAAAGTAATGACACCGATGATCATTGCCTTGGCTCTGATCGAATCCCTCGTCATTTACGCATTAGTTATTTCGTTCATGTTGATGGGAAAGATATAGCATTAACAGCGCCCGTAGCTCAGTTGGATAGAGCGCATGGCTACGAACCATGAGGCCGGGAGTTCGAATCTCTCCGGGCGCACAAATTCCATCAAATTAAGTGTCTCAAAAAAATCACCATGCACGCGCTTGAAATTTCGGGTTTGATTAAATCTTATTCTAAGACGCACGCGTTGCGGGGTGTTGATTTGACCATTCCCTGTGGGGAATTTTTTGGATTGCTTGGGCCAAACGGTGCGGGAAAAACCACTTTAATCAATTCCATCGTCGGCCTTGTCAGACCCAATGCTGGCAGGGTTCTTGTGATGGGACATGACATTCAAAAAAATCCGATGGAGGCGAAACGTTTCATCGGGCTCTCTCCACAGGAAATCAATATCAACAATTATTTCCCGATCGGAAAGATCATGGAATTTCAGGGAGGTTTTTACGGACTTTCCATCAAAGAATCCAAAATGCGGGCCGAAGCTCTTCTGAAATATTTTTGCCTCTGGGAAAAAAGAAAGGGTGGGCGCTATCAGCTCTCGGGCGGCATGCAACGCCGCCTCATGATCGCCCGCGCCTTGATGGGAAAACCAAAAATTCTAATTTTGGATGAACCCACCGCGGGGATTGACGTGGAATTGCGCCACGAACTTTGGGGATTTTTAAAAGGACTCAATGCAGACGGCACCACCATTTTACTCACGACTCATTATATTGAAGAAGCCGAAATTCTTTGCGAGCGCGTGGGCATCATCAGTCACGGAAAAATTGTGGCGTGCGACACACCGCGGGAATTAATTGCAAAACATCGCTTACCTCCGGAAGCGGAACGACAAGACAAATTCAAATTCATTCGCCCCGGTTCTTTGGAAGAAATATTTGTAACGTTGACGGGGGAAAAACAATGAACGGTTATACCACGCTGGTGCGACTGGAATTTTTTCGTTTCTGGCGATTGATCCGTCAAACCATCTTTCCGCCGATCCTCACAACTTTTTTATATATTCTGATTTTTGGTTTTTCGCTTGGCAGTCGTATTCAGGAAATGCACGGCTTTTCCTTCATTCTCTATATCATCCCGGGTCTCACAGCCATGGGCGTTATGAACAATGCTTTTTCGAACACGTCCACCTCTCTTTACATGGCGAAATTTGATCAGAGCCTCGACAATATTCTGGCTTCTCCCGTCACTCCCCTTGCAATCGTAACAGCCCTTGTGACGGGCGGAATCATTCGGGGTCTGTTGATCGGTAGTATCACGCTGTTGGTTTCACTCCCGCTCTTGAAACAACCGCTTTATTCTTTTTGGATCACTCTTTTTTTTCTGGTCCTTCAATCCATCTTTTTTGGCTGTTGGGGAATCATCGGGGCGCTAAGGGCCAAAGTATGGGACAATCTGGCCACAACACAAACCTTCATCATCACGCCACTCGTTTATCTGGGAGGCGTTTTTTACGCCATCGAACTCCTTCCCACTTTCTGGAGAAAAATTTCTCTTTTCAATCCACTTTTTTATATGGTCGATGGAACCCGATATGGTGTTTTGGGAATTCATGAAACTTCTCTCTGGTATTCAGCGGGATTCACAATGCTTTTTGCATTTGGATTTTTTGGGCTGTGCGTTTTTCTTTTTCAGAAAGGTTATCGCTTGGTAAGGTGACTACCATATGGTAGCAGGTACCCTATGGTAAGCATTTATCCACCGGAGGCTAAAGCGGTGCTTCTTCTTTTAACCTCGGAAGAAGAACTGGCCGAAAAAGTAATTTCCCATTTTGAAAAAATTTTGGGACCTGTAGAATTCAAAACACCGTGGCATATTTTTAATCACACTCCCTATTATGAAGAAGAATTGGGACCCAATCTGAAACGGTGCCTCATCTCATTCAAAAATATTTTTGAACCGGAAAAATTGCCTGAATTGAAAAATGCTTCGCGCAAATTGGAATCGGAATTGGCGATGGGCAAACAAAGAACCATCAACATCGATCCGGGTTATGTGGATCTTTTCAAATTTCTTTTGGCGTCGGGAAAGGCGGGAGGGCAAAAAGTGGCGCTTGCAAAAGATGTCTACGCCTACACACTTTTAAGATTTGAAAAAGGAATATGGCAACCCTTTGAATGGACCTATCCCGACTTCAAAGAATCAACCTATCATCCTGTATTATTAGAAGCGCGAGAATCACTGAAAAGGGAAATTGCTGGATTCCGGCTTTCGCCGGAATGACAAATGAAGATTTTCTTAGAGGATCTCAAGCCAGTCGTTCATAATGAGTAACCCGCTCATTGAGCCAGTCGCGGATATCTGCTTCCAGCGACAAATGCGAACGCCCTTCAAAATAGGTCCGGCGGATTGCTTCAACAACCAGACCATGCTGGCCTTGCGTGGTTTCTAAATCTTCAGAGGTCAGTTTATTCCAACGCTTGAGAATTTCAGGTTTCACTTGCGGCCAAACTTTTTCTAGTCGATTCGGTTGCATAGAAAATCAAAAATTAAAAATTAAAAACACATACCAAAAATTCAAAAGACTTTTATTTTCGCTCGCTTTCGTATCAGTAAAGGCAAAAAAAGCGAAGCCAAAATAATAAGGTTCCCTTCCATATTTTTGATTTTTGATCTTTGATTTTATTCAAAGAGCATCCCCCGCCCCCCGCCGCTTCTCCGCTGGTTGTCGTTACCGGTGTTGTGGGTGCTCCGGTGGGACCTGTTGTTCCACAGGTTCCGCTAAAGCCCGTGGTGCCTTTCATTGCCGCCAGCGCATTCACCTTGCCGTAGCCCCAGATGTTGTTGGGTAGACTCGTTCCTGTGAAGGAATCGGTGGTGGTATTTCCCGTCAAAATTGTTTTCACCTGATTGGATGTCAAACAGGGATTGCGTTGGAACATCAGCGCAACAATGCCCGCCACATGCGGAGAGGACATAGATGTCCCCTCCAGTTTAAAATGCTTGGAATTAACAATACGCCCGGTGAGAACGGCATTGTTCAGAGACAAGGACGAAACAACGGCCTCGCCGGGCCCCACCAAATCCGGTTTTGTCCGGCTATCCGCTGTCGGTCCCAAGCTGGAAAAAAGCGAAATGTTATCGGCGGTCCCGCCTGTTGCTCCAAGTGAGGTAAAATCGGTTCCAGATGTCGCTGTTTGATAATGGGTCACACCGGTTGAATCAACCCATGTTGTTCTGTCCATCCAAGAGCCCACCGCAATCAACCCCGAAGCGGTTGCCGGAATTGTGATGGTTTTGTTGCTGTCTCCATCAATATAAGTGTAACCAAACCCGCGATCGGTTCCGCCGAAACGTTTTGTAAAACTTAAGATAGAATTGGCGTCGGGCCAGAGCCACGCATCTCCGGTGCAATTACCGCGAAAAATCAGATCGAAGGAGAGAGCCTGTATTTGTGCATTGGTGACGGCACTGTTGAAGGTTATGGTGGCTGAGGCATGTTTTTTTCCATTATTGGCATTGGACGAATCGGTAAAGTCAATGCTGAGAGTCACAGTTCCAGAGGTGCCGGCCGTTCCCGACGCGGTCCCGGAAGCACCCGCGGCAACCTCACTCATGCCGAGCAATTCGCCTGTCTTGGCAAAATCAAACGCTCCCAAGTCGACCGTGCAGGTGGATGTGGAGGCGAGCCAGACATCAATAATCACCTGACTTCCCAAAGAAGCTCCGCTACGAACGGCAAAATCAAAAGCCCTGTTGGTGGCGCTCGTGACATCAACCGTTGCGTGGATACCGGCGTAGGTTGCCGCACCTGAATCACTCGTCATGAAATTTTCATTTCCGGCGGCATTGGCAATCGCACGACCCGGATCACCGGAAACCAGATTATTCAAACCGGTTTCCATGGAAGAAGTGTTGTCATGGGCTCCGATCGAAGTTCCCAAAGAAAGATTCACCACGGCCGGCAGTCCCTGCGCCGTCGCCTTCGCAAAAATATATTTCACATCATCAACGATCGTTGTCGATAAATTGCCGCTACTGCTGGCATCAGTCTCCACATTATAAACACCGACCAGATTGGCCCCGGGCGCAACTCCTTTATAGGTGGCATCATCCCCCGTGGCAGAGCCCATGACGTGGGTGCCATGACTTGTCGTATCTCCGCCCGCTGTCGCAGTGCATGTGGAGGCATTGATCTGGGCCGCGGTACATTCAACACCGGTGGAACCAGAAATTTCGCTGACTCCGGATCCGGAAATGGATTTATCCCAGAAAAACAGAAAACGTGTCTTGCCGCTGGCATCGGTAAAATCAGCGTGTCCCCAGTCAATAAGAGTGTCATCCACAACGCCCACAATCACTCCGGAGCCGTCGTAACGCTTATCGAGACCGGTTCCCGCAGACACCGAATCAACACCGGTTGCCGTTCGGGCCGTATCGTTTTTTGCGCGCATCGGTTTGCCCGCTTCGATGTATTTGATTTCGGACCAACCGGAAATTTCATTCACAGCATTCAAAGGAAGAAATGCAGTCATCACCGTATCAATGGTGGAACGCACCTGCCCGCCCTGCGCTTTGATGCGATCAGCAATGGTTGAAGTCTTTGACGGATCATAAACAACAACAAAACAGTCAATCACGCGTTCACCCGCTTCATTCAAAGAAATGGCCTTGGAAGCCAAACCGGGTGTGCGTGTGCGGATCTGCTTGGCAAGCATGGGAATGAGGGGATCAACTTTGGTGAAGGAAGAAGCATGGACCATGGACCATGGACTATGGACTATGGACCAAAAACCAAACACAAGTAATAAAAACGCCGCACGTTTCGAGGACATGCGGCGTTTATATAAAAACTTGAATTAAAATCTACCCTAAAATTGTTAGAGACATCTCCTTTATGCCACCTTTTTTAGGATTGCGATTTCATCTCTTACTTTTTCATCGAGGTAAATTTTGAGCAGAGATTGATAGGGGACATCCTTCAACTGTGCCAATTTTTTGAGCCTCTCCAGCAATTTTCGTGGAATACGGAAGGAAATGATAATGGTGCGTAAAGGAAGCCTCAGCCGGATGCCACCCTCGCCGGAAAAATATTCCGTGGAATTTGCTTTGTCCCAAAAAACAGCCTCCTCCGCTTCCGAAGAAAAAGCGGGAATCTTTTTAAGTGGTTTTCTTTTCTGCATAAAGCTTCCTTTCTTGTCGTCGCATCGGTCTCACGGAGATATTCCGTATAAAACCGCGCCGGATGGTGAAGAACGCGGCCAAATAACGGCCGCCCGAAGTAATCCCCAAACAACGGTATCTTTTTTTTTTCTTCTCATAGGCCCCCTCGTCAACAAACGGAGACAAATAAAAAATTTCCTCGGCCTCTTCCTGAACAACACCGTGTTTGCCAAGTTTTTTCAAATTGGCCTCATCCCAGTCAAATCCTTTAATAAAAACATCCATTGGCGTATATTATAACAATATACGCCATCTTTTCAATGTTTTTTTAAAGGAATTATTGACCAAGAATTAAAAAACAAAAACGCCGCACGTTTCGAGGACATGCGGCGTTTATATAAAAACTTGAATTAAAATCTACTACATTATTACTGACTCACGTTTCCTGTTGCGTTCGGTGTCGTTGGAACGGGTCGTGATGTTCCTTCTGCGCCGGGTGTTGAAACTGGAGGTGTGATGACTCCTTCGTTCATTATCATCTCAGACAACGAGGCATTCATCACGCCTGTTTCCGTCGCAAGATAGAGGGCAAAAGCACTCTTCCCTTGTGTCGGATCTGCCGTGTAACCAACGCTAATCGAGCGGACCACGGCATCGCCGGAAACTTTGTTAAAGGTAATACCACCGTCACGGCTCACATAGAAACCGTTAGCTGAGCCAATATAAATACTGTCAGAATAAGGATCGGTAGCAATGCTATAAACTCTGCCTTCGACTTTGCCTTCGGCGTTCCATGTTGTCTGCCCATTCACGTAGGAGAAGACTCCGTTATCGGTACCCGCCAGCAAAGTTGATCCTAAATTAGCATTCACGCTATAAACAGCAGTTCCTATATTTCCAACAGCGCTCCAATTTTCGCCACCATCGGTACTTTCAAAAACACCGTTGGCGCTACCGGCATAAAGATTGGAGCCGGAGATTTCGACATCATTCACAACAGTTCCATAGAGAAGATTTTTCCATCCCTTCCAAGCTTCGCTCTTTCCCTTGCTCTTGATATAACCTTCAACATCATCAAGATAGAAAAGACCTCTGTCTGTTGCGGCATAGAGTTTGTCACCATTTGCCACCAAATCACAGACTTGTCCCAGAGTTACAATTTCCCCCTTCACCCCTTTT
>JACRBV010000072.1 GCA_016213065.1 Deltaproteobacteria bacterium | reverse complement strand
TTGGGGTTTCCATCCAGATTGAAGCGATAGAGTCCGCATGAACACAGATAAAATTGTGGGGTCTGTTCTGGCCAGTCTCAGAATTTCTTGTTGTAAGGCGCGAGGATTATGAAGAGGATTGGCTTCGGTAGTGGTAATAAAAGTTAAAAGTCCCTGTACAGTTTCGGATGTTGGATCTGCGATTGACAATGCAATCAATCCCGCCTCCAAGGTTGGAAGATCCGTGGCAACACCACCTAAATTAAAAGTAATAGGACTGGTCATGAAAAACACCTCTCATTTCCTCTTATCGCAGATTTTCAGAAAAAGTTGCGTCCCCCTTTCAGGTGTCCGACACCTTCCCTAGACACCATTAAAAATACTTTTTAATTTCACGGGTTTATGGTACGCATTCTGCCCATGAAACCTGTGGTGCGCTCTTTTTGTTTCTCCCTCCTTATAATACCCACCATCCGTGTTGCCGTCTTGAAGGAAATCCCCAAAATCACCATTCAAGGAGACAAACTTTGGGCTAAAACCCAGTCTCAAGAGTCTCCCGAAGAAATTGAGAGTCCCGCAAAAATCCAAGCCACTCCTCACGGTTTTAAAATAGGAAATATTTTTTATCAAGATTCCACTCTTCAAATTGGAAGTGAAGAAGAAATTCTCCAAGTCGGAGAAAAAAAATTCAAAGGGGAATTGGAAATTCAGCGAACGGCTCACAACAAACTTTTGATTCTCAACCAACTTCCCATGGAGGATTATTTGGTGGGATTGGTGCACGGAGAAATTTCTGCTTCTTGGCCGATGGAGGCGATCAAGGCGCAAGTGGTCGCCGCCAGAACGTATGCCATGCGTCAACAAAAAGAACAGAGTCCCGGAAAACAAAATTATGATTTGGAATCCAACACCGATGACCAAGTTTACATCGGCTCTCTGGGAAAAACCGAAGACAGAACTGTGGAACAGGCGGTGAAAGCCACCGAGGGAGAAATACTTTGGAACAACGGTTTCTATCCGGCGTATTTTCACAGTTGTTGCGGCGGCGAAACGGAAACGGTTGAAAGAGTTTGGGGCAAAAAAGAAATTTCCTCTTCCATCGTCGATAAATTTTGCGAACAGTGTCCCTACAACAGTTGGGAGTTGCATCTCTCCCAGCGAGAACTGCTGGACCTTTTAAAAAGTCACGGGCTGGAGGGGAGGCGGATCAAATCAATCACCGCCGAAAAATATGAAACGTCACCACGCAACGCCATCATCATCATCGAAACAGATCAGATGTCTCTTTTTTTGGGCGCCACCGAATTTCGCCGCATTGTCGGACACAAAGATTTGAAGAGTACATGGTTTGATATTCAAACCACCCCGCGGGAAATTATTTTCAAAGGAAAGGGATTCGGGCACGGCGTGGGCCTTTGCCAATGGGGAGTCAAAGAGATGGCCTCTTCCGGAAAAAACTATCATGAAATCCTCGATTTTTATTACCCCAGAGCCCAAATCCGGAAAATCTATTGACAAATTTGTCATTGCGGAGAACGAAGTGACAAAACAATGACAATGGACTTAAATCTTTTCCAATACGAGTATCCCAAGGAGCTTATTGCTCAGGAGCCCTTACCGGAGCGCGATTCCAGCCGGATGATGGTTTTGGATCGCGATCAGCAAACTTGGGAACACAGTCAGTTTAAAAATTTCCCCGACACTTTGCGCGCAGGCGATTTGCTTGTTTTAAATGATACGAAAGTTTTTCCTGCCCGCCTTTTTGGAAAAAATGAAAAAAATCGCAACATTGAAATTCTTTTGCTAAGGACCGTGGACCATGAGCTGTCGACCATAGACCATGGACCATGGACTATGGACCAAAAAACTTGGGCTTGTCTGGCCAAACCTTGCAGAAAAATTGGTGTGGGTGACATGATACAATTTGATGGCGGATTACAAGGAAGGGTCACAGAAAAAACAGACGGTTTTTTGAAAATTGTTTTCGAAGCAGATGATTTTAAAAAGCGATTGGAAGAGATCGGTTATCCGCCTCTCCCTCCTTATATTAAGCGTGATCAACACGAGTGGAAAAAAGAGTTCGACAAAAACCGTTACCAAACCGTTTTTGCAAAACATTTAGGTTCCGCCGCCGCTCCCACCGCCAGTTTTCATTTCACTGAAAATTTATTGGAACAAATTCAAAAGAAGGGGGTTGAGATTGCCACCGTGACTCTCCATGTTTCCACCGACACTTTTTTACCGGTTCGAGAAAACGATATTCGGCAACACAAAATGCACGGAGAGCGTTTTTCCATTCCAGAACAAACCGTCGCCAAGGTTTTAAAAGCAAAAAAAGAGGAGAGAAGGGTGATCGGTGTGGGAACCACCGCCGTACGCGCATTGGAAAGCGACTGGACAAAACCCACAACCGATATTTTCATCTACCCGGGTTATTCTTTCAAAATCGTCTCCGCCATGTTGACCAACTTTCATCAACCCGGTTCCACTCCCTTATTAATGATATCAGCGCTGGCAGGGAGAGAATGGGTCTTGAAAGCTTACGAAGAAGCGATTAAGAGGCGTTACCGCCTTTTCAGCTACGGCGATTGTATGTTGATATTATGAAATTTGAACTTATTAAAACATCAACGAACTCGAAAGCGCGGCTTGGAAAAATCACAACGCCACGCGGTGAGATTCAGACGCCCATCTTCATGCCGGTGGGCACCATCGCTACCGTCAAGGCGATGACTACGGACGAATTGGTGCAAGTTGGCGCCGAAATTATTTTGGCCAATACCTATCATCTCTTTTTGCGACCCGGACACAAAACCATCGAAAAATTGGGGGGACTTCACCAATTCATGAATTGGAAGAAACCCATTTTAACCGACAGCGGCGGTTATCAGATTTTCAGTCTCTCACAGAGTTGCAAAATCAGTGATGAGGGAGCGCATTTTCAATCCCCCATCGACGGCGGTGCCTCGCATTTGTTGACACCGGAACTGGCAATCGAAATTCAGGAATCGCTGGGATCGGATATTATGATGGTGCTCGATGAATGTCTCCCCTATCCGGCGTCACCGCTCGTGGCGCAGGAATCAATGAAGTTATCGCTCCGCTGGGCCGAACGTTCTCTAAACGCTCGCAAAACAAAAGCGGCTCTCTTCGGCATTGTTCAGGGGGGAATGCATAAGGAACTGCGCAAAGAATATATTGCAAGGCTTATGGACCACGGACTATGGACCATGGACCATGGACCAAAAACATTCGACGGTTATGCTATCGGCGGTCTCTCGGTGGGGGAACCGATTCCGGAAATGTATGAACTGACCAATTTTTGCACCGATTCTCTTCCCCCAAATAAACCCCGATATCTGATGGGAGTTGGCAAGCCACACGATTTGGTCGAGTGCATCGATCGCGGCGTTGATATGTTTGACTGCATTCTCCCGACCCGCGCGGCAAGGCACGGTACCATTTATACCACCCAAGGCACCCTGATACTCTGCAACGCCGAATACAAAGAAGATCCGCAACCTCTCGATAAAAATTGCAACTGTTACACTTGTCGCAATTACAGCAGAGCTTATCTCCGCCATCTGACCAACGCGCACGAAATTCTCTCGGCCAGATTATGCACACTTCATAATTTACATTATTATCTCAGTTTGATAGGTGAGGCCAGGCTCGCGATTCAAGAAGATCGCTATCCCGAATTCAAAAAAGAATTTTACGGGCGCCTCTGAAAGCGTCATCCCGACCCCGTATCGAGTACGGGGCACGCTCCAGTCGGGAACCAGCAGTGAATTGCTGGATTCCGGCTTTCGCCGGAATGACAAATGAAGGGTTTTTAGGGGTACTTTACAACAAACAGGAGATATTATGACTCAAGCACTTACGCACTCAAGCACTTACGCACTTCTCGGCATGGCAGGAAATCCACAAGGACAGGCAGGCGGTGCACCACAAGGAAATATGTTGATGAGCTTTGCCCCACTGCTCGCCATTTTCGTTATTTTCTATTTTTTGCTGATCCGCCCCCAACAAAAACAGCAAAAAAAGGTAAGCCAGATGCTCGCCGCTGTCCGTAAAGGAGATCAGGTCGTTACTCGCGGAGGAATTTACGGAAAAGTTGTGGGCATTGCAGACAATGTTCTCACCGTCGAAATCGCCCAAAATGTGCAGGTCAAAATGAATCGCGACGCCATTATTCACGTCACCCCGTCGGCAGAATGAGAGTAAATGCAAAAATCAAAAATTTTTTATTTTTTGTTTGTGTTTTTGATTTTTGATATTTAATTTTTAATTTTTATTTATGGACAGCACTTGGAAATGGAAAGCCGGAGTTATTTTGGGCACGGTCGTCTTGGCTGTTTACGCCCTTGTTCCCACTTTTTTTGAATTTCCCCAACAACGTCAGGAATTGGAAGCCCAACACAAACCCATCCCATGGTATTACAATTTTTTTCCTGAAAAAGGGCTCAACCTTGGGCTCGATTTACGCGGCGGTATTTATATTGAGATGGATGTGCAAGTCGACGAGGGAGTCTCCACGAAACTGGATATTCTGGCCCAAGACCTTATACGCGACCTTAAAAAAGAAAATGTCGAACCGTCAAACTGGAAACAAGATGACTCCCACAAATTTATTGACATCAATTTTAAAAACGAAACCGATTTGGCAAAAGCCCTCACGCTTTTAGACAAAGATTACGCAACGGTTTTGCAAAGAGAAAAACAACCGGCGGGAAATGGCGTGCTCCGTCTTGGTTTGACGGTGCCATACACCAAACAAGTGCGTCAGGATATTTTATCGCAGGCCGTGCAGGCCGTGCGCAATCGTATTGACCGCTATGGTCTCTCCGAGCCGGCCGTACAGCGTCAGGGGGAAACCCGGTTGGTTGTTGAACTTCCCGGCGCCAAGGATCCGGAACGCGCCATCAAAATTATTCAGCAGGCGGGCAAGCTGGAATTCAAACTGGTCAGCAATAAAATGGCCGCCACCGAGTTGGGAAATTTGATCGGCAACGCAAGAAAAGAAAATAATCTGACAGTGGGTTATACCACCGAAGATGTTCAAAAACTCAACGAACTGTTGAAATCAAAACTTCCCGAAGGCACTGAAATCGGTTTTGAGTTAACAAGAGACGCCGCCACCAGCCAAATTACACAAGCCAAACCGTATCTGCTCGATAGAACCGCCTACATTAGCGGTGACATGCTCAAGAGTGCACAGGTGCAAAGCGATGCGCGCATGGGCGAACCTTATGTCAGCATCAGCTTCAATCCCATCGGCGCCAAAAATTTCGGCGATCTTACAAAAGCGCATGTCAAAGAATTGCTGGCCATTATGCTCGATGGAAATGTGATGAGCGCTCCGCAAATTCGCGAACCTATTATGAATGGTCAGTGTCGCATTGATTTGGGTGGCAACCAAGACAGACAAACCCAACTCAAAGAGGCGAAAGATTTAACACTCGTTCTTCAGGAAGGCGCACTACCGGCGCGTCTCAAAGAGGTAACCAAAACAATCATCGGCCCAACTCTGGGCGCCGATTCCATCGCAAAAAGTTTTAAGGCTATGCTTTTTGGAACTCTCGTCGTGGTACTTTTCATGCTGATTTATTACAAATGGTCGGGACTTCTGGCGGATGCGGCCGTCTTGATCAACACTCTTTTCATCTTCGCTCTTCTGGCCATGTTTCAGGCAACGCTTACGCTTCCGGGTATGGCTGGCATTGCGCTCACCATTGGTATGGCAGTCGACGCCAACATTCTGGTATTTGAACGGATACGCGACGAACTAACTCTCGGCCAAGCTCCCAAGGCGGCCGTAGCGGCAGGTTATGGAAACGCCATGCGCGCCATTATCGACTCGAACTTAACAACCATTATCTCCGGCATCATTTTGTATCAGTTTGGAACAGGCCCCATCAAAGGATTCGCCATCACTCTGATCATCGGTCTTGTCTGCAACATTTTTACGGCAGTCGTTATGACACGCGCCATTTATGATCTCTTTTTAACGAAGTATAAAATAGCGCGTATCAGTATTTGAAACCCGTAGCGCCCAAGGGGCGCGAGAGGGGGAGGCTCCGCCGGCTTTGCCGGTGGAGGGGGCGACGCGAGCCCCTATAAATAGATATGAAAATATTTAAAAAGACACCTAAATTTCCGTTTGTTCGCTATCGCGGCGCTTTTCTGATTTGCTCCGGTTTGCTGGTGACTGTGAGTCTCCTTCTCCTATTCACCCGCGGACTCAATTTTGGAACCGATTTTAAAGGGGGCGTCAAACTGCAATATCTTTTTCCGAAAGAAGTTTCGGAAGGGCAAATCCGGGACATTCTCTCCGGGCTTCAAGTGGCAGATGCCTCGGTGGTTCGTTACGGAGCGCCGAAAGATCGAAGGCTGATTATTAAGGTAGCCAAACCCTCCGCCTCCGAGGAAAATCTTTCCAAAATCATCACCCCGGAATTGAATAAAACTTTCGGAGACCCGGGCGTTGTGCTGGAGCAGGAAGAAACGGTGGGGCCCAAAGTTGGGCAAGAGCTTCGCAAAAAGGGAATGCTCGCCGTTTTGGTTTCTCTTTTTTGCATGCTGGTTTATATCGGTTTTCGTTTTGACTTTTTTTTCGCACCGGGAGCCATTGTCGCTCTCTTTCACGATGTTATCGTCACGCTGGGGATTTTTGCTCTCTTTCAGTTTGAATTCAACCTCACCATCTTAGCCGCGGTCCTGACAATTGTCGGTTACTCCATTAACGACACGATCATCGTCTTCGACCGAATCCGAGAACACGCACGACTCATCATTCCAAACACGGTGGATGAAGTCGTTAACACGAGCATCAACGAAACTCTTTCCCGCACAACCATCACCTCCGCCACTGTTTTTTTCGTCACCGCTTTTCTCTATTTCTTCGGCGGAGAAACCATCAAATATTTTGCTTTGGCTTTTATGATCGGAATTATCACAGGCACCTACTCCACTTTCTCCATTGCCTGCCCCATCTACCTCTGGTGCTATCGCAATATTCCAAAGGTTGAGACTTATTTCGGAAAGAAAGAGAGTTGATGGATGCCACTTTCCAAGGCATGGCAACTCTACCCGTCAAATCCTGAAAAACAAAAATTACTCTCAGAAGCTCTAGGCATCAGCCGCATCACCGCACAGATTCTAGTTAATCGAGGCGTGGAAAGTCTGGAGAGTGCAAAAAATTTTCTATCTCCTTCTCTCAAAAATCTCCCAAGTCCTTTTTTAATTCCCAATATGGATTTGGGCGTGCGTCGCGTAATGAACGCCATTCAAAAAAAAGAATCCATCGCAATTTATGGAGATTACGATGTTGATGGACTAACCGCCACCGCTTTGCTTGCAACATTTTTTAAGGAAATCGGCGTTGATGTCACAACTTACATCCCCGACAGAGTCAAAGAGGGTTACGGTCTTCAAGCGGAAGCCCTCAAAAGTTTGCAGGCGAAGGGAGTGTCACTGGTTATCACGGTCGACTGCGGTACCAAATCCCACGCGGCACTTCTGGAAGCTAAAAATATCGGACTCGATGTGATTGTCACCGACCATCATGAACTGGACGCAACACCGCCGCCCGCGTTTGCTTTCATCAATCCGCAATTATTGGCGAAGGGAAGTCCGGAGCAAAGTCTCGCCGGTGTGGGCGTTGTTTTCTTTCTGATCATGGCACTGCGTCAAAAAATGCGCGAAGAAAAACTTTTTACACAAGGCGAGCCAAACCTGAAACAGCATCTTGATTTGGTGGCGATGGGCACCATCGGCGATATGGTTCCTCTCACGGGCATCAACCGAATTTTGGTTCGTTTTGGTCTGCAGGAATTGTCCCAAACAAAAAAACCGGGACTCATCGCGCTTAAAGAAATAAGTGGGTTGGCGGTGGAAAAAGAAATTGATTGTTCCGATATCGGTTTTCGATTGGCGCCTAAAATTAACGCGGGCGGAAGAATTTCCAAAGCGTCATTAGGACTCGATCTTTTATGTTCCACCGATTTGGAGCGGGCCACAAAATTCGCCAAAATTCTGGACCAATGCAATCAAGACCGTCAAACCATGCAGGAAAAGCAGGTAAAACAAGCGATACAACAAGTTGGAGAAAAAAATTCTTTTACAGGATTGGTTGTCGCGTCCCCCGATTGGCATCCGGGCATTGTGGGACTCATCGCCTCCAAGTTGACCGAGAAATTTTATACTCCATCCATCGCTTTGAGTCTTTCGGGAGAAGTGGCAAGGGGTTCTGCGCGAAGCATTTCCGGTCTTCATATTGTCGAAATTTTGGAGGAGTGCAAAGATCTTCTGGAACAATTTGGAGGACACGCGAGTGCGGCCGGCCTCACACTGAAAACCGCTCAGATCAAAAATTTTGAAGAACGTTTTGCAAATGTTCTGGAACGAAAAATGACCGAAAATCCTTCCACCCCCACACTGCGTGTCGACTGCGAACTTCAACTCTCCGAAATCCACGACAATTTATTAAAAGAGATTCAAACACTCAAACCTTTCGGAATCAAAAATCCCGAACCGGTTTTTGCAACTCGGCAACTTCAATTTCAAGACATGCGAGTGGTGGGAGAAAAACATTTGAAGTTCAGAGTTTCGGATAATTTCACCCAACTCAACGCCATCGCCTTTAACATGGTCGACTCCCACCCCCAAACACCCGAAAAAGGCGACGTAGCCTTCGTCCCCCAATGGAACACCTACCAAGACAAAACCACCATCCAGCTGAAAGTGAAGGATATTAAGAAGTTGTGAGGTGTCAAAGCGAAATTTCTTTCAAGAAAGTTTGATTCCGTTTTTTCGGATCTCGTGTAACAGAGGGGAAATTTTGTCCTCTTGATACTGTTTGCGGGAAAAAAAAACGGGTTCGATTCGAGGATCAATTTGCAATGCTAAAAGATGGAGTCTTTTTCCTTCCTGAATACGATTGCCTTCCGGGCGGGAAAGAATAATACACACATCAATATCGCTTTCCGATCCTGATTTTCCAGATACTTGAGAACCGAACAAAAGCATTCCTTCAACGGGCAACCCTTTTTGTTTCAGAAGATCACGATATTTTAATAATTTTTTGGCAATTGCCGCTTTAACCATATAATAAACTTCTCCGTTTTTGAAAAAAGCCCTTTCGTCACGTCCACATTAATCAACTTTTTCATTGCTTCCAAGTCGGCGGGATACCTTGCCTCAAGATTCCATCTTGTCATTTCAGAAAGAAACTCCACATCGGCCTTGTCATCCAGAGTCAAATCCGCCTTGCCGGCCAAAAAAGAAAGATTGTGTGTCCATGGCGCATGATCGCGAATCCTTGCAACAACCAGCGCCTTCAGTGTTTTTTCAATTGCTAAATGACAGAAAAATAAACAGTAGGAATAATGTTTTGATTTCAACAAACTGCGAGCCACCTGCATATCGCCAGAGGACATCTCAACCCAATACTCCACCAGTTTCTTCAAATCCTTGACGGTCATGAGTGAACAGTAACACAACAAAACAGAAACGCAAGAAACGACCCCGGAGCGTCAAAATTCCGACTTCCATTTTGATAATTTAAGTAGAAAAATACCCAGCTCAGCTCAGAAAATTGCAACCCTTTGTTTTTTCGTCGACTTTATTTTTTTGAAATTGAAAAATTCTTTGGCCCGTCCTTTGCACTGTTCAAGTTTCGAACGAAACAACAAACAAAGGAGGCCCTATGAATGGCCATATAAAAAAGTCCTTCTTTCCTCATTAGTCCTCGCGATGGGACTGATATTGGTGAAAGGCGATGCCTTGGCACAGAAATTTTTTCCTGTGCCAGGAAAATCAAATCTCTGCCAGGACATAACGAAATGTCCCGACATCGCTCAAATCCTGCAATTGAAAGGAGTCCCCGGACCACAAGGCCCAGCGGGCGTACAAGGCCCAAAAGGTGACAAAGGAGATCCGGGTGCCATCGGTCCCGCCGGCCCTGCTGATAATATTTATTTCGTTACAAGTGATAAAGTAACGGTAGTGTGTGCCAACTATACCGTAGCAGAACCTGGCCATCGCCGGAATCAATCCCTAATAGGCTGTACAGATCCTAACATTACAGATGCTACATGCAGAAGCGTTGACATACAATTGAGCGCCGGTCTTTATCGAACAAGTGGAACGCCTATCAAGATCGAAAACGGATACAGATTCGTCGCCAATGTTGCTGATCTAATGCCTCGGAGGGGATTCGAATCGGCGGGCGTCGGCAACGCTCCATACACAAAAGATGGTGCTAATTTTTCAATAACAATGAGAAAAATTACGAGCTGTCTTGATTTAACAAACCATATCAATGGGCTAAATGATTCCGTATCTCCGTAATCAGTAGTCTGCAAACCCACTTTCCAAAAAGCCCCCAGAGCGGGGGTTTTTTGTTAACTTCCCATAAATTTTGATATATTCTGATTTTTGTATTATA
>JACRBV010000071.1 GCA_016213065.1 Deltaproteobacteria bacterium | reverse complement strand
TCTTATTTTGTTACGCGCTCTTAATTCGAAGTGGGCAGGTTTTGTGTTGGCCATTCTTGTTATTCTGGGAGGGTTGTCGGTACTTTTTTTTGGAAAACTGGAAAGCAACATTGTTTATTTTGTCACCCCAACGGAACTTTTAGCCAAAGGAGATCTGGCGTATGAAAAACCGGTTCGTCTGGGTGGCACGGTCAAAAAAGGTTCCATTGAGTGGGATCCACAAGCGATCTCTCTCAAATTTTTACTGACAGACGGTTCCAAAGAAATTCCCGTAGCCAGCCATTCCACACCTCCACAAATGTTTCAGGACGATATGGGTGTTGTTGTGGAAGGAAAACTTTTTCGAAATGACTCCTTTCAAGCCGACCGCTTGATGGTTAAACATTCCAATGAATATCGCCCTCCCAAAGAAGGCGAGAAACCCACCCTTCTCTACAAGGACCTTTTGAAATGATTTCTCCCATTAACTGGATTGGAAATCTCTGTATTTATTTGTGTCTGGGCTCTTCGCTGTTTGGCATTGCAACCGCTTACTCTTCAAGTAGATCAGAAAAAGAGGTGCAACTCAAAAGGGCGCGAATGGCTGTTTATGTCAACTTCTTCGCGATGACTACGGCCACGCTGGCCATGATGTTTGCCCTGCTGACAAATGATTTTAGCGTCAGTTATGTGGCCAATGTGGGTGCGCGGGAGACACCGCGGTTTTTTGCGGCCATTTCTCTGTGGAGTTCGCTGGAAGGATCCATCCTTCTTTGGGGTTGGCTCCTTTCGGGATACGCCACTCTTTGCATTTATTGCTATCGCAACGATTTTAAACAACTCATGCCGTGGGTTATTGTCACTCTACTTTCCCTCGGCGTTTTTTTCTATCTGGTGCTGGCCATTCCGGCGAATCCTTTTCAAAGTGTTTATCCGGTTCCCGATAACGGTCCCGGTCCAAACCCACTGCTTCAAAATCATTGGCTCATGTCGCTTCATCCTCCCATGCTTTATCTGGGCTATGTGGGCATGAGTGTTCCTTTTGCTTTTGCTGTTGCAAGTATGGTGACGGGAAAACTTCAGGACACATGGGTTGATGTTACGCGGCGCTGGACTTTGGTAGCTTGGATGTTTCTTTCCATCGCCATTATTCTGGGGGGATGGTGGTCCTACGCGGTTTTGGGATGGGGAGGCTACTGGGCGTGGGATCCCGTGGAGAACGCGAGTTTTATGCCGTGGCTCACAGGCACCGCTTTTTTGCATTCCATCATGGTGCAACAGCGCCGGCAGATGCTCAAAATTTGGAATCTTGTTTTGATCTGCACCACTTTTTTGCTCACCCTGCTTGGAACTTTTTTAACTCGCAGTGGCGTGCTGGACAGTGTGCACGCTTTTACCGAATCGGGCATTGGTCATTATTTTCTGGTTTGCATCGGCATTGCTCTAATTATTTCCGTCGGTCTTATAGTTTGGAGAGCACCGCGTTTCAAAAGCGAGGGGAGGCTGGATCACCCATTGAGTCGTGAGACCGCTTTTTTGTTGGGGAATCTTTTGTTTGTTTGCTTTTGCTTCGTTGTTTTACTGGGCACTCTGTATCCCCTGATTGTTGAAGCCCTGCAGGGGGTGAAAGTTTCCGTAGGAGAACCTTTTTTCAATCAAATGACAGGCCCCTTGGCGCTCATGATTCTTTTCTTGATGGGGGTGGGGGTGGCGATTCCGTGGAAGAGGGGAGACCCCAAAAAATTGTTGAAACTTTTGGTGTGGCCTTCTCTTTTGATGGTTGCGGTCACAACGTTGTCTTTTGTTTTGGGAATAAAAAAAGGATTTGTTTTGGTGACCATTGCTCTGGTTACCCTTTCCTTCTCGATCATGATCTTTGAAATGATCACTGTTTTTATCACGTCCGGAAAACTTTTTTCCGCGAAACCAAAACGCTACGGGGGCTTTGTCGCCCATATCGGCATTCTTCTCATCGCCATCGGCGTTGTCTTTTCGAAAAATTATCAGTTAGACAATCAGGTCAGTCTCAAACAGGGAGAGTCCTTTCAGATTGGGAACTATAAAATTCAACTGGAAAAACTTTACGCGAATCAGGAGCCTCAGCGTTTTGAAATCATTGCGCGCACGGAAATTTTCAAAAATGAAAAACCGCTCAGTCTTCTCAATCCCAAACTCAATTTTTACGCGAACAACCGCGAACCGATTGGGTCTCCCGCTGTTTATTCCACAATAACCAGCGACATCTATCTGACCCTCATGGCGTTTGAACACGACAAGTTTCAGGCCACATTTCGCGTCATGGTAAACCCCGCCGTCTCGTGGATTTGGGTTGGCGGAGGTTTTATTATGATCGGAGTTTTAATCTCCCTGCTCTGGCCAAAGATTGAAGAGAAAAAATAAAAATGATAAAACGCTCTATTCTTTTTGTTGTCATCGTCTGCCCCATTCTTTATTTTCTGGCCTTCGGCTTGACCAGAAATCCAAGGGATCTTCCGTCCGTCATGATCGGCAAAAAAGCGCCGAATTTTTCTCTGGAGACGATGGAAGGCAAAAAATTGACATTGGAATCTCTTACGGGCACCCCGCTTGTTGTGAATTTTTGGGCCACATGGTGCGGTCCCTGTTTCTACGAACATCCGGTTCTTAAAAAAGCCCGAGACCGCTACGAAAAAGAAGGTGTGAAATTTTTAGGTGTTGTCTATCAGGATCAAAAGGAAACGGTTCTCCAATTTTTGAAAGAGGAGGGAAGCCCTTTCCTTGCCCTTCTGGACCCGGAAAGTAAAATGGCCATCAACTACGGTGTTGGCGGCGTTCCGGAAACATTCTTCATCGACGCTCACGGAATCATCCAAGAAAAATTCTCAGGCATCCTCACCACAGAATACATCAACGAACAAATCGAAAAATTAACCAAAAAGTAGCGGCACCATTTTGGTTAAATGCTTATCCGAAAAGTGCCTGCTCTAAAAATTGTCATTCTGAGCCCTTCGCTTTGTCATTCTGAGCGAAGCGAAGAATCTGTTCGGGCTCAGTGTAAACTCCGCGAAGAATCCATTTGTTATCAAGTAGATCCTTCACGGAGTTTACACTGAGCCAAATGGAGATCCTTCGCTTTGCTCAGGATGACAACCATAAAAAGCGCATTTTCCACCATTCCCATCAGGTGTCCGACACCTGTGTAATCGCTTGATTTTTATATGGAATAATTTATCTAAAAAAAGACACAACTTTTTCTAAAAAGTGACGATAAAGTAAATAGAAGAACATTTTTATGACAAACCAAATTCTTTTTACTTTGGGCGGTGTTACCACCGATATTTCAACCCTTGAAGCGGGGCTTTTGGAACTGACTGCATTACCCGGAGCAGATGCAACGACCGTTGAAACTATACAGGGACTTTTAGGCTTCATTACCCCCACCACAGATAACCCTTTTCATAATCAAAGAGCCTTACATCAAGAAATTCTGAGACTGGCTCGCACAGACCCCAAAATTCTCTCCGTATTCATGCGAGCCCTATCTCTTCAAACGGGTTGGCATTCCGTATCAGAGGGAATTCGTTTTGCTCCTGCTCCAGATGTTTTGAGACATTTGCGTTCTGGTCGTTCTGCAAAGAGAGTTGATTCGCGCGGGGTGCCGGAGGTAACAGCGGCCACTTCCGCCCCGAGAAATTCAGGGGCTGTGATAGTGGCCCAAACAGGAAGTGGTGGAGGAAATATCGCTCTTGCTGAACCCTCCGATAAAGAGATTTTGGCTATGACCGACAGGGAATTACTGGCTCTCTTACGGGGTTACGAACAACAGTATTCCCAACGCGCGCTGGATCACTACAAATTCATTCAATTGAGTGATAGAGTCGTGAGATCGAGGGCACTAAAGGTCCTTAAGGCATTTGATGAGATTGGAGAAGATAATATTATAGGCAGAGGAGGATTAACCAGAACCAAAATTCAGAGGGCAAGAGGGGTTCTTCAAAGAGCTACTTACAGGGGTTCCGCTGGAGGCATGACGCATGTTCGGATGTTCGAGCGCATAGTGCAGATAGAGGAAATGATTCAGAGGCCCAAGGTGGTTCGGGTGCTCCTTACTGACATTGATCTTAGCAAGGAGGTTCCGGAATTTAAAGGAGTAGTGAACGAAGACGCAAAATGGGCACTTATCGATCGAGAAATGCAGTCTATACGACAAGCCCCATTTTTAAAAAAAAATTTAGAGAATATAGCCGGGGAAACCGGAAAAAGATTTTTTACACCCGAAGAAGCAATGCAACTTGCAAAAGAATATAAACGGGTCCTTGATCTCGACGTAGAGAGAAAGCGACTTTTAATTGAACGTGGGGTGGTGCTTAGTGTAATCACGAACACTGAAAACAGGAACACTGCAAATTTTGTCGCGGGTTTAGATAAACTTATTCGTGGCAGATCACCAGGTTATACACCTCCAAAAGAAGCTTTTGAGGGCTCGCCTCCGGACGATTTCAAAATGCTTTCCGTAGAGGCAAAGTGGAATGCTGTCCAATCTCGCGCAAAAACGTCGCCACTTGCACTTACACCCGTCGCAAAATTACCATGCTTATTTTGCGACATTTTAAGAGGGGGACATAGTCCAACTTTGTCGGGGCTTCTGACGCCCGAAGAAGCATTCGCCTATATTGTCAACCTTGAGCGTGCAATGACTGCGCACGATTTTTCATTTCATCAATTTGTACTTAGGGAACTAAGAAGGCACATGGAAGAAGCGGCTAATAAGCTCCGACAGGAGCAACGTGACAGAAAAATATTGGAAGGGGCGCCGGCTATTCGTGAAAGGCTTGCGGTACAACTTGGCAGGCTTTCTGGTCCAGCAAGAGAAACAGCGGACGGATTCCTTTCAGAGCTTGATGCCGCGATCCGAAATCAGGATGCAAGAACAGTTGATTCAGCTGTTTATCGTTTAGATATGGCACTTGGATTGGATAAGGGGATGCCTGTTCGGCTTCGGTCGGGAGGACGACGTCTGGGGGATGGCAACAAACACTGGAAAGGCGGCTCCTAATAACCAAAAAGTAGCGGCTACATTCTGGTTAACAAAATATTCAGTTTTTTTAAGATGGCGGCTTTTAATCGTTTGTCACCGATTGTTTGGCACAAGTGTCTTGCCCTCGTTTGACTGAAATGTTTGGGGTAGGTCAATTCCGGAAAAGCTGTGTATTTTTTTCCGCGTCTGCAAGAAATGTAAAGACAGTCCATAAGCGCTTTTTCAGGTGTCGCGAGGGGAAATTTCATCCACGGCGTCCACTCAAATCCGTTGAAAAAACCCGGTTCCACTTTGTGGATCACAAATGTCGCGACGGGGGTTTTTATAATACGGCCGTGCGCGGTGCTTGCGACAGTGATTGTCTGAGGTATCTGGCTTATCATCCCGTGCATGTGCAACGCGCTTAAAAACGAGACGTAAAACTGTTGCGAAGGGCCAAGAAACGGCACCAGTAGAAATGGACTGAAACGCTTGTCTCCGGTGAGGGCCCACACGCCGCGCAGGACCCTCGTTACGACGCCTTTCTCCTCAAGCCTTGCCAATTGCTGGCTGACAGAAGCGGGCCCGCTTCCGGTAAGGGCCGCCATTTCCCGCGTGCTGAAAACAAGCCGGTCCAATTCCTGCACGGCCATCCACACATTTTTTTTCACAAATCCTCCGCTCCCATCATCGTCAAAACCGCAAGCTGGATTTCTTCCCATCTTTCCGGGTGCTGGTATAACTCGGCATCTTTTGGGTCGAGGTAGGCGCAAACGGTGTCCCTGTATTGTTCAAAACTAACGGACAGAATAATATCTCTGGATTTTTTGATTTCGGAATCGGCAATTTTTTTTCGAATCTTTTGTGCCGTGAAGGCATCCATCTGTGTGGAAAGCAAAAAGAGATCGAAGATGTCACGGGCTTGGGGAACCGCACGACCGGTGACGGCGGAAATTTTCTGCAGGACGGCCAGATCAATGGGATAGTGCGATACGATAAGCGGGGGCAGACGATACTCGGAAAGAACGTGTCCGTCTATCGCCTCCGAAACGGCTCCGCCGGAAACGGCTCCGGCCTTCAGCCCCCGACGGGAAAATTCCACTTTTGTGAACAAATTCTCGCCTGCCTGATTGATGAGATGCACCTTGAACCTTTGCACCGTCTCTGTTTGTTTCGCGGAGGCCATGCTGGGCGGAATGATTTTTTCGACGCGGTGGGGACGAAGAGCGGCGAGCAGGGACGGAGCGGACAAAATAGACATCACAGCATCTCGAAGCGAATGCACCGCAATGCCCGCAACATCAATATCCATGTCTTCTGAATAGCGTATACTGCGGAAAAAAAAACGCAGATTGGTGCCGCCCTTCAGAGCATAGGACCCAACCTTGAGGCGTCGGACAAGATGTCTCAAGAAAACAAGATGAAACACCTCGCGTTGTTGTAAGGAATAAGTCATACTCAATAATGTATTCTAATATATGTTTTCGTGAACTGCAAGACTTTATTGGAAAGGGTCTACGGCACCCCATTCGTGCCGTGGCAGGCGGCGCATCCGGTTATGCCGTCCCGAATCGCGTTGTTGTGGACGGTTACAATATCGGTGACGCCGGTCCGGTCGACCAGATGGATGTTATCCAGATTGTGGCATAGGGTGCATTCGGATTTGCTCCACCCGATGGAATGTTTTGCCTGATTCAGTGAAAGGCCACCGGGAGTGTCGAGGAGATCACCGTAATCTTCCCCACCGTTGGTGGCGGTTCCACCGCAAGCGGTCAGACAAAAAGCGGCGAATCCAAAAAACATAAAAAATGTAATGCGTTTCATTTTTTGGAATTACCCCTTCCTGCGTGACATTGCTGACAGTATTCAATTCTGTGGCAAGCGTCGCACTTGCGAGGATTGGCTCTCGCCTCTATGGAATGATAGAACTGAAAATTGCGTCCGTGCATTTTTTGTTGAACCGTGTCGCGTCTTTTGTGACAGTCAATGCAGAACATGGCGTTTGTATGACATTGCGTGCACAACCTCGGATTTTGTTTCGCGTAAGACTCGTGTTTTGAAATCCAACCCGCCTTGTGGTTTTCCGGTTTCGGGAATTTTTCATTCACATGGCAAACCTTGCACTCCTGCGTTGCTCCGGGCATCAAGGGTTCCGGACTGTTGTGGCATTTGTGGCAACCAAGCCGGTTGATTTTTTCACGTTTTTCAAAAGATTCGGGGTCTGCGTGACAAGTTTCGCACGGAATTTTTTCCGACTCAAAAAAACCCGTGTGCATTTCGTGATCAAACAAATCGAAGGGATGTTGTGGTTTCTTTTCCTTTGCCGTGACTCCACCCGCCATGAAGAAAAAAAAGACCGTGAAAAGCAAAAGTAGTTGGAGATATTTTTGTTGTCGCATAGTTATCAACTCCCCCTGTCAAAATGATAGTCAACGCGGAAAGACCCTCTACTGTCTTTGTTAAAGAAACTGTTTTTGTTGTACTCAAAACCGCCGGAGAGGGTCAAGCCCTTTGCCACTTCATAACCCGTCCATCCGGTTACGGAATAAGCGTTGTCGTTGTTGTTGGTGATCTTTTTATATTTCGTGAAATCGAAAAGAAGATTGGCGTAAAATTTATCCGTGAATTGTTCGTGGATATTGGTTTTCGCCCCGTTGAGATGTCCACCAAAACTTCTTTCGTAGTAGTAACCGGGTGTGATGCTAAGCCCGATGGAGTTGGCCGTAAAACGAAGCGATGCATCTGCCAGATGACTATTCCGAAAATCATTCCTCAACACTTCGGTGTTGCGAAAGGAATAATTTTCAATGAGGTCGAGCCAACCGTAAACCAGTGTCCACGTTGAAGAGAAACGACCACCCATCATCCGTCCCGCTGTATAAAGAGCTTGGACGGTGGTCCGGTCGCTTTGACGGTTGGTGTTGAAATAGTTGAATTCCAAATTGAGACGGATTTTTCCTGTGGGGTAGATATCAAAGCCGGCTGTGCCAACATCAAGCACTTTCGCCGCCGTGTTGTATTCCATAAAACCATAAAGCATCGGCGTTGAACTCACGGCGAATTGATGCGAAAAATTGCCGCTCACAAAAACTTCATCATTGTGCTTCACGTCCATCCAATGAATGTTGATTTTGCGCCAAGCTCCGTGGACTCTGATGTTGGTGCGTGACAGGTTTCGCGATCCGATGGAGACGCCAGTGATCAGTCCATCATTCTTATTAAAGTCGCCCACTTCAACACTCCGGGGAATGCCGGAGTAGGCGATAAAATCAACGTACTTCCATGGAGCAACCGTTGTTTGAATGCCGTCTAACGTTTCAACGAAAAAACCCTGATTGACGAACTGGCGACCCGCATCGATTTGGAGCGCTTCAAGAGGCGTGTAGTGAATGACGGTTTGGTAAAGATCAAATTCATCAAGTTTTCTGTCGAAATCGCGAAACTCCCGCATGTTGGTTTCGCCACCAAGATGCCATGAGGGTTGGGCGAAGGACATCCCGAAATATTCATTCACGGGAATTTCTCTCTGACTGCTTGTATTTTTGCGCACCTGACCGATGACATCGTTATCAAGATGAAATTCGCCGGCACTCAACGGGAGTGAAATGAGAAGAAGTGGTAGAGCAAGGATAAAGTTTTTTCTTAGCATCGCGTGATTAGGGCACCTAAAAACTTCGCTTGTCATCCTGAACCCTTCGCCATTATTGTCATTCTGAGCGGAGCGAAGAATCTGTTCGCGCTCAGGGTAAACTCCGTGAAGGATCTATCTGATAACAAAGTAGATTCGGAGCACAGCGAGGAATGACAAATTGTGGTTTTCACAGGCGCTCATTACTTTGTGCGCATGTTTCTAACATAAAAATGAAGGGCATGGCAACATTGGTTTTTGGTCCATGGTCCATAGTCCATGGTCCATTGTCCTTCACGGGCACGGGGGGCGCGAAGGGATCGCGGATGTTGTGGCGCTGTGACAATATTTTCCACACAGGCGGGAGGTGGAGCCGGTGTTGTAGGAACGCCGACCGTTAAAATGGCAAGAGCCGCCTGTTCCACTACAGGAGTTTTGAATGGCGGGAACGCTGTTGGGATCATCGGTATAAGACGGGCGTTGTCCGTAGACATCGGTGAAGAGAGGGCTGGACATAAGATAGGTGAGATGTGCGGAGTTGGTCATGCCGCCGCAGTTGTTAGGCACCACGGGTTCCCATACTTCGTGCCAACTGGAAAGGTCGTAGGCTTTGTGAGGGTAGGCCCAGTGACAACGGTAACATTCGGATTGTCCCTCCAGAAAAATTTTGGTTTGGCTGTCGGTAAAATTCACGGCGGATCCGTGGCAGTCTTTGCAGTTTGCATCGGTGGAAAGAGAATTGTAGAGGGCGGAGTAATAAGTGCCGTGGCCTGTGAAAGACCATGACCCCGTGTGCGTGATGCCGTTGGTATGACACTCTGTGCATTGAAAATCGAGACCCGCAACGCCAATGTTTCTGCTGTAATCCGTTCCATGGCATTGGGCGCAAGGCGTTGTCTCTCCCCTTTGCATGTTCCAGATGAATCTGTCTCCGTGAAAACGATCATCCCGAACGGCCGCATTTTTTGTTTTGTCAGGCGTCATCCATTTTGAATCGGTGTGCGGGAAATCGCTATGGCAACGCGAGCAGGCGGGGGCTTGGGGAGTTCCCTGAAAAGTGGTGCCATGGCAGTTGCCCGCGGCGCAACTATTTTTGAGTGTTCCGTAAGCTTTGGGTCCGTGATTGATTGCTGTCTTCCATCCGGTTTCGTGGGGATAATTGGTATGACAACTGTAACAAGAAATTCCTGAAGACCCTCCCTTGAGATCGCTTCCATGACATGTTTTGCAGGAAGTTTTGTCGTTCGCTAAAGTAGTCAAAACATATTTTCCGTGTCCGTCGTAATTTTTCCATCCCAAAAGATGGGGATAGAGAGCATGACAGGAAGAACAGGAAATTCCGGAGAGACCGCCTCTGAGGTCCGTGCCGTGGCAGGCTGTAGTGCAATTTTGTTGTCCGTTATCTCGCACAAAATTTCCGTGTTTGAGAGGATTTTTCCAATCGGTCTCGTGGGGATATTTTTCATGACATCGAAAACAGGAAACACCATTGGTGCCTCCCTGCAAATCAGCGCCATGACAGTTTTTGCACACCGACTTTAAATCTCCTAGTGCTTTTACTCCATGTTTTTCAGGTGAAGCCCACCCTGTGGCGTGGGGATAGAGCAGGTGACACGAGTCACAGGAAATTTTTGAAAGTCCGCCTTTCAAATCGGTGCCGTGACATTGTGTGGTGCAATTTTCTTTTCCGTTGGTTGAAACGTAAGTCCCGTGATTTTCTTTTTTGTCCCAGCCGTCGGAATGGGGAAAGAGGGAATGACAGGAATTGCAGGCGCTGGTTTGATGGCATTTGCTGCAAACGTCGGAAGTGTTTTTCAGAACCCACACGCCGTGGGTGGCGGCGTCTTTCCATTCTTTGGAGTGGGGAAAAATGGAAGGCGTTGCGGGTGGCGCCGGATTATCTCCTGTTGCGGGTGCCGGTGGAGTCTCTATTTTCTCGGCAGGAGCTGGAGTCGTGGCGTTTGGTTTTGCTTCGCCGCACCCGTACAGAATAAAAAGAGAGCACAACGCCACTCCCCAAAAAACAGTCACGATCTTGTTCATGGGGGACAAGAGATAAAGATTTTAATGAAGATTGCCAATGATAAAGGTTATGCGTCTTTACGGAGCTGTTGTGAATCTCCATGGTGGTTGTGTTCCAAACCGGTTTCCTGCCAGATCCGTGATATTTGGCAAAACGACTACTTCATATGTTGTGCCATAAGACATAGATCGCGGTTGTATAAACTTGAACTCAATTGCTGTGCAATTATTGATGTCGCGACAGCTTGTACTCCCTGTAACGGAATAACCATTTAGTGGTGCTACAGAGATAGCATTTGAAACGCTCGAGTATGATACCGGTTCATTAAAATAGAGAAGGATATATCTCCCCACGGGTACATTTGTCGCGTTAGCAACGGGATCGGTACGAAGAATGCGCGGAGGGGTGGTATCTGGAAGCCGTGTTGAGAAAGTCGATTGGAAATTCTGCGCCATGGAAGCGCCTCCCCAATCTTTGGCTTGGGTTGTTACGGTGATTACGTATGTTATATTTGTTAGCAAAAGATTGGATGAAGGAGGTAGCGTCAGAGTTGCCCGTCTACACCAATCCTGACTGCATCTAACCGTAGCCGTAACATTGACTCCCCCCATTGTTTTTAAAGTCACTGTGCCTGTCTGTTCAACACTTGTTTTATCCATGGCCTCGTTAAACTGAACTGCAATACTGTTTGACGGTTCCACATTTGTTGCCCCTTGAGCTGGCGTGGTGGAAACGACAACGGGAGGTCCGTTGCGTTGGATGGAAGTTGGAGGAGTCCCCACGCCGCAGTCGGGTAGCAGAGGAGGTGTAGTGGCAGAGCGATGGCAGTAATCGCAAGGAGCTATTGCAAAAGATTTATAAGCACGGAGACCATCTTTATGACAGGAACCGTTCGTGCCTCCACCACAGGTAGCGGCAGAATCAAAAGGGGAAGACACACTATGATGTTCGTCAACGTAGACCATGTGTGCATAGTTGGTTGCATCTCTCTGACCGCAAATATTCAAATCAACAGGTTCCCATGAATCACCAGACCAAGTGATGTGGGGATAAAGTTTATGACAATCATAACAATTGGATTGTGCGGTTAAACCAGCATCGGTAGTTTGGGTGTCAAAACCGACCGGTTGACCATGACATTTCCAGCAAGATGCGGTTGTGTCAACGGATTGAAAACGGCTATCCGAGAAAAATTTTCCATGTCCGGTTCCCAACCGCCACGCTGGCATGTCTTTGTGTGTAACGCCGTTTAGGTGACACTTCGTGCATTGAAAATTGAGACCCGCAACAGCAATGTCACGGTCATAGTTGACTCCGTGGCACATCGTGCAATCCGTTGTGTTCCCACTCAAGGATTTTCGGATGAACGCGTTTCCATGGAAATGATTGTCGCGAGTTGCAGCATTATTTGTTGCCGGTTCGAGCGTTGTCCACGTTGAAGGGTGTGGAAATTCATGGCAGTCGTAACAATTTTTGTGACCGTTGATTCTTCTTTGGAAGTCGCCATTGCTATCGCTATGACAGCCTTTGCATGCGTTAATGCCCGCACTTAGGGCACTGGCACCATGTCCCTGCGGTTGACCTTCAGGTACAACCCAACCTGCAGGATGGGGATAAACAGTGTGACATCCCACGCAACTATTTCCGCGAGTGGTGCCTGTCACGTAAGCAAGATTCACTCCATGACAATGTGCGGTAGCACAGGAAGTGGTGCCACTGTTGCTGGGATTACCGACGTAATTTCCATGTCCCTGTGGCTGACCCGGTGGCATTACCCAATCATCTGTGAGATGGGGAAAGGAAGGGTGGCATTTAAAACAGGAAGGCTGATTGTGTAGGCCGCCGCTATAATTATTATTGTTACTCTCATGGCACATCTTACATTCTTTAATGGCGTTTTTTACATCTTCTCTAGTTGGACTTCCGGTTCCCAAAACATAATTCCCGTGTCCTTCGTACTCCTTCCAAGCCGCTGATTTTTTTTCGTGAGGAAAGGAGAGATGACAGCTAAAGCAATTTTGTCTGTTGGGACCCTTTGGTATTTGAAGATCGTCACCATGACACTTTTCGCACTCGTCCGTTCTTTTAGAGTAGGTGATCTGAACCCTTTCACCATGTCCCCCGGTAAACGGTGTCCACACTGCAGGATCGGGGTGGGGAAAATCCTTGTGGCAGGTGTAACAATTTTTACCATTCAAAATGGTTTGATAATCCGTACCGTGACAGCCTTGGCAAGCTATGATGCCCAGATTGTAGGCTACAGCCCTGTGTTCTATGTTCCACTCGGTAGAGTGCGGATACAGATTATTATGACAACCGCTTTCAGAGCAGGTCCTCCCGGAAAGCCCCCCTTTCAGATCAACGCCATGACATTGAGTAGTACAATTACCTTTGCCATTTTCAGCGACAAATTTGCCGTGATTTTCTTTTTTGACCCAGTCGGCGGGGTGCGGGAAAAGTTTGTGGCAAGAAGCGCATTGGGGAGCTCCGCCGGCCGTGGCGGCTTTGGCAACGGTGTCACCCTTTTCATGGCATTTTAAACAGATGGTAACATTATTTTGAACGACCCATACGCCGTGCGAGGCAGGGTTCGCCCATTCTTTGGAATGGGGGAAGATGGGACCGGCATTTACAGAAGGAGGAGCGAGATTTCCTGCTGTTCCGGAGGGTGTCCCCCCTGTTCCTATCTGGGGTCCGGCGCCGCCGCCGGGGGTGGTTGCGGGCTTTCTTTGGGAGCAGGCGGAGATAAGGACGAAAGATGCCACGCCAAGTCCAACAAGCACAATAAGCCGCTTTGCGACCTTATTTAAGCAAAGCATACGAAGCTATTTTAAAGAATCCGTCAAAATTTATCCAGTGTAGTTTCCGTTAGAAAAATTCTTAAAAATCCTTGTTTAGGTCTTGACATTTTTTGGTTGATATAAGAAGTAGCCCCGTCGGGGTAGTTCCTTCAAATAAAAAAAGATTTTTGAAAGCCTTTTTGGCTTCAGGCTAAAAGGGTTGAGTGGATTTTTTGTCTTTAATGTGGGAGTAGGATGCTCTTTGAAAACTAAATAGCGTAATTTTATGTCAGTCGTTAAGTGGGCTCATTCATTTCAATGAATGCGATGTTTCAAAATTAAGTAGTCGCAGTAATGAACTACTCCAAATATAACTGGAGAGTTTGATTCTGGCTCAGAACGAACGCTGGCGGCATGCCTAACACATGCAAGTCGCACGGGAAGTCCGGGGCAACTCGGATTGTATAGTGGCGCACGGGTGAGGAACGCGTAGGTAACCTACCTATTACTGGGGAACAACCTGTCGAAAGACGGGCTAATTCCGCATACGTCGGCACCATATTTTGGTGTCGAGAAAGATGGCCTCTTCATGAAAGCTATCGGTAATAAAGGGGCCTGCGTCCGATTAGCTAGTTGGTAGGGTAACGGCCTACCAAGACTTCGATCGGTAGCTGGTCTGAGAGGACGACCAGCCACACTGGCACTGAAACACGGGCCAGACTCCTACGGGAGGCAGCAGTGGGGAATATTGGACAATGGGCGAAAGCCTGATCCAGCAATGCCGCGTGAGCGATGAAGGCCTTCGGGTCGTAAAGCTCTGTCAGAGGGGACGAAAACTCAGTGGAAACAATACTCCATTGACTTGACGGTACCCTCAGAGGAAGCACCGGCTAACTCTGTGCCAGCAGCC
>JACRBV010000070.1 GCA_016213065.1 Deltaproteobacteria bacterium | reverse complement strand
ATATTTGGAAAAAGATAAAAAGCGCCTTCGGGTTTTAAACATTCCACTCCTTTGATTTTTGAAAGCTCCGCGTGCATCACATCTCTTCTTTTTTGCATTTCTACACGCATTTCTTCCACTTTCTTGTCGCAGTCGGCAAAGGCGGTAACACAGGCTTTCTGCACAAAAGTGGGAATGGAAGTCAGTTCCTGACTCTGCAAAATTTTCATTTTATCGATGATCGCAATCGGCGCCGCCGCAAAACCCATGCGCCAACCTGTCATCGAATAACTTTTGGAAGCGCCGTTTATCAGAATAGTTCTGTCACGCATTTCGGGGCAGGCATGCACAAACGAAGTGTGTTTGAAATTATCAAAAACAAGTTTGTCGTAAATTTCATCCGAGAGAACCAGAATATTATTTTTGGCACAAATTTTTCCCAGCGCTTGAAGTTCTTCCCCGCTATAACACACTCCTGCTGGGTTAGAGGGAGTATTCAAAATAAAAAGTTTTGTTTTCGGTGTGATGAATTTTTCAAGTTGTTTCGGCGTGGTTTTAAATCCGTTTTTTTCATCGGTCGTCAAAAAAACCGGTTTGCCGTCGGCCAACAAAACCTGATCGGGATAGGAAACCCAATAGGGTGTTGGAATCAATACTTCATCCCCTTCATTGAGCAAAACTTGAAGAACATTATAGATCGCGTGTTTTGCGCCGCAGGTTACAATCACTTCATTTGGCGAATAAGAAACGCTGTAATCTTTTTTAATCCTCGCCGTAATTGCCTGTCGCAATTCTAAAATGCCCGGCACAATGGCGTAACGTGTCCAATTTTCGGCGATGGCTTTTTTACACGCCTCTTTTATTTTTTTCGGTGTGTGAAACGTCAGTTCCCCGACGGTAAAATCGGTGATTTTAATTCCCTTCGCCTGAAGTTCCTTGGCAATCGCTGCCGCACTCAGTGTCGGGGAAGGTTTGATTTTTAAAATACGTTTTGAGAATTCTATGGGAGATGGCTTCAAAACGATATTCCTCGCAATGACTTTTTCAGTTTCTTTTCAACAAGCGGATGAATCATTCCTTTGCACGAACCATCCGACAGCAGAATTTCGCGAATAAAAGTGGAGCGAAGATGTGAATATTGTCCCTCGGTCATCATGAAAACCGTTTCCAGCGAGGGGTAGAGGGCCTTATTCACAAGCGCCATTTGCTGTTCATATTCGTAATCGCTCATGGTGCGAATGCCGCGCAATAAGGTCATGATATTTTTTTGTTTCGCGAAATCGACGAGCAGTCCCTCAAACGAGGTGACTTCAATACCTTTATGATCCTTCAACAATTCGCGAAGAAGTTCCACACGATCTTCCACTGTTAAAATCGAACTCTTGGAGGTGTTGGTGGCCACAGCAACAATGAGTGTGTCGAAAATTTTTAAACCCCTCTCAATGATATTGAGATGACCAAAGGTGGGAGGGTCAAAACTTCCGGCGCAGATGGCAATGCGTTTTGTCATTGTGGTTCAAGAAAATCTTGTTTGAGAAAACTTTGTTTGAGAAAACTAATGAGGGTTTGTCCATATTTTCTTTCATCCGTCAAGGAAAGCCCCTCCACATCTCCGATCATTTCCTTGGGATGACGCTCCACAATAATCAGGGTTTCCGAATGAAGCAAAGAACTCTTCGCCAATTCTTTCAGTGTTTTCTTAACAAAATTCTTTTCATAGGGAGGGTCGACAAAAATCAGATCAAATATTTTGTTTTTTTTGGCGAGATAATTAATCGCTTTGCCGGCTGGCATTTCTAAAACAAATCCTTTGTCATCCATTTTGCACAGTTCCAGATTTTTGCGGATCAGTCCTATCGCCTCTTTTCCTGAATCAACAAAAACGCATTCTTTGGCTCCGCGACTTAAGGCTTCAATCCCCACGGCTCCCGTCCCCGCGAAAAGATCCAAAACGCGTAACGCTTCAACATTAAAAAGGATATTGAAGACAGCTTCTTTGACTTGATCCAAAACGGGACGAATGGCATTCGTTTTTGGGGAGATTAAACGCCTTCCTTTGGCAAGACCGGCAATGACACGCATGCATCTTGATTTAATAGAAAAGACCAGTTATGCAAGCACTATGACTAAAGTACCCATGACCCCTCACGGTCACAAAAAACTTCACGAACGTCTTAAACATCTCAAAGCGGTGGAACGCCCAAAAACGATTCAAGCCATTGAAACAGCCAGAGGACACGGCGATCTTTCCGAAAATGCGGAATACGATGCCGCGAAAGAAGCTCAGGGCCAGCTTAATATGGAAATCCGCAATATCGAAGATGCCCTTGCACGCGCACACGTCATTGACCCTTCCACCATGAAACACGAAAAAGTGGCTTTTGGGGCAACGGTCACGATTGAAGAAACCGATTCCGGGAAAAAAACAACCTATCAAATTGTCGGGGTTCACGAATCCGATATCAAAACCGGAAAAATTTCGATCGAATCTCCCATCGCCAGATCTTTAATCGGCAAAAAAGCCGGAGACATTGCCCAAGTCAATACCCCCAAAGGTTCAAGAGAACTGGAAATCATTGAAATTAAATATCAGTAACCAGAAAGTAGCGGCTACATTCTGGTCATAGTCAATTTTTTGACGGCGACCGTCAAAAAAGTGTCATTTTTGACCCCCCTCGTCTAAACTTCGAAATTCTGGATACTCTAACCTATTAAAATCACACATATTTTTAAAACCGCTTTCAGCCTCAAACTGGCACGTAACTTGCTCCTTTCTCCCGTGGGGGGGGAATATGCGTGTTATAAAGCCGATTTTAATTGTTGCATTGTGGGTTGCTCTTTCCTTTATATGGGTCGGTGTGGGACAGAGCGCGGATCGTGTCTGTACCACCACGGAAAATATCGAAAGCTGGCTCACTCCTCATCCTGTTTTGAAAGAATGGTACCAGTTTTATCTTAATCGTCACACTTGTCTTACCGATAAAGGCGATTTCTTCAAAACTTTGGCGAGCAGTGAAACGCTTTCCACAAAAATGAATCAAGCCAGAATTACTTTTGACCAGTTTTATATTCCTCTTTATCATCTTATGTCCGTTGACTGGGATGATGGGGTTAAAGAAGAAAAGGGACAAAATATTCAAAGCGATCTGATTCTT
Organism: Deltaproteobacteria bacterium; assembly: GCA_016213065.1. Taxonomy (NCBI): domain Bacteria; kingdom Pseudomonadati; phylum Myxococcota; class Myxococcia; species Deltaproteobacteria bacterium. The sequence continues at coordinate 1,839 of JACRBV010000070.1, read as the reverse complement.
CTCGATCATAGTTTAAAAAAAGTGCTGTCGAATATGTCCAATGACAATCGCCAATATTTTCAGGAAATGGTTTTGCTAGATCTCCCGGGCGAATTTGTTTGATGGAAGTATTTTGTCATCCCTGCTAAGGCAGGGATCCAATAATTGTGAGCGTGTCTGGATTCCCGCCGGAGTTTACCCCGTACCGCGATACGGGGCGGGAATGACATTTTTCACTAGACCTATAATACTCTTGTCATAAAATAGGAACAGTCTTATATCTCGCCTTCATGAATTGGCGGGCTCTTGCAAAAATTCTTGGTTTTTTTTCGTGTATCATCGCTTTTTTGATCGGCGTTTCCGCCGCTATTTCTTTTGTTTATCATGAGAAAGAAACGATCTGGCTTTTCGTTTCGGCATTAATTCCTCTTTTTGGTGGGTTGGGGTTGATGCAAATTTCTTGGGAAACGGATGTGGAAGATCTCTCCCATCGTGAAGCAACTCTTCTGATCACCCTTTTATGGCTTGTAGCAATTTTGTGGGGAGCCTTTCCCTATTATCTCACATTATCCTTCGACAATTATTCTCCGATCTCTTTTCTGAACAGTCTTTTTGAAGCGACGTCGGGATTCACCGCCACCGCGGCTTCTGTTTTAATTCCCACAAAACAACTGGAATTGCTTCCTCACGGACTTTTATTTTGGCGCGCGTTGAGTCAGTGGCTGGGGGGCGTGAGCATCATTATTATGGCACTTCTTTTTCTTCCTTTCATCCGGGCCGGCGGAATGGAACTTTTTCAAACCAGCTCTATTGTGAGAGAAAGACTTCGCCGGCGTGTCGGAGAAACGGCACGCACCGTTTTACTTATTTATCTCAGTCTGACCGCTATCGAAGTGTTTATGCTGACTTTGGGAGGAATGAATCTTTTCGATGCTCTCTGCCACAGTTTCTCCACCATCTCATCGGGCGGGTTTTCGACAAAAACGGAAAATATCGCCGCCTATAAAAGTCTCTTCATCGAAATTGTTTTAATGGTCTTCATGATTTTGGGTACAACCAATTTTGCCCTGCACTATTCTTTCCTGCAAAAAGACTGGTTGGCTTATTGGAAAAGTTCCGAGTTGCGTTTGTATTTAGCTATTCTTCTTGTTTCAACGCTTTTGGTTGGGTGGAACCTAACCTCAAGCAACATTCCTGATAATTGGCGGATCGCCGCGTTCAACACCATTTCGCTCGGTTCAACAACCGGCTTTTGGAATGCCAACGTCAGTCATTGGCCTTCTTTTTCAAAATATATTTTGCTTATTCTAATGTTCACGGGCGGGATGGTCGCTTCTTCTTCGGGTGCCATCAAGTGCTTTCGCATTGCGCTCCTTATCAAATACGCTTATCGCGAAATTTTCAGAATTGTTCATCCGGCCGGATTTACGCCGGTCAAATTGCAGGGGCGCGTGGTCGACAAAGAGGTGTTGGAAGGAGTCACCGCATTTTTCTGTCTTTATATTTTGATTTTCGCGACGGGCGCACTGGTCATGCAAGCGCTTGGATATGATATGGTCGTCGCCTCTTCAAGTGTTGCGGCAACATTGGGAGGCGTGGGGCCCGGGTTCAATGAGTTAGGAGCGGCGGGCGGTTATTTTAGCGTACCAGTTATCGGCAAAATTACGTTGATGCTTTGCATGATTTTGGGCCGCGTCGAAATTTTTCCCGTGCTCGTGATTATGTCCCGTGAATTCTGGAGAAAATAATTCCTCTAACAATCGCAAACCTAGGTGGCGGGGCCTGTCAGGCGAAGGCTTGCACGCCCTCCCAAAAGATCGGGCTGACAAACCTTCGCCTGCCACCCGCCAACATCTGTTT
>JACRBV010000069.1 GCA_016213065.1 Deltaproteobacteria bacterium | reverse complement strand
CAGATCCGTGACACAGAACGCCTCCCTCAGCACTTCGCGCAATATGATGTGTCAGCAGGAGAATACCCAGCGGATGCATGAGCTCCGCGGGATACCAAACGCCGCGGCGTTTTGGTCTGAGAATCACCTCTCCGTCCAGCAAACCGGAATCCAATAGCGCCATCAAATCACAACGCCCGTTTTTCAAATTGAAGACTTTGAAAAACAGAGATCCGTCCTTTTGACGAAACAATTGCCAGTGTCCCGGAACCTCAAAAAGTATTTCTTTTCTCTCGATGGAAGGAAAAGAGGTAGGAGAGGGCAAATTGGCGAGGCGAAACTGCAAATGAATGTCGGAGGCACCATCCCCCGCATAAAATTGGTCGTAGAAATGGCTTACGGTGGTATCTCTTTTTCCGTTTTTCGGAGTCAGAGAAAAATGCACGCCCGCCACTTTCATCCGCCATGAATTTTGAAGTTCACGTTGCATATCGGAAACGAATTACGAACTTATCGCGGAATCCCCAGTTCTGTTAAATCTCCGACATGGCGATCCACCGCTCCGGCATCCCCTGTTTCCACCGTTTGACTGATTGCTCCCGGCTGTCGTAGAGCAAGCGCCCAAAATAGCCTGCTCGGCATCCAGTTTGACGCGCACCAGCTTGGGAGGAACGTATTTTTTTTTGCTCTGCTGAGTCATGGAAGCTCCCTTGTTATGCCCAATTTTTCGGCTTTTAAATGGGCGGTTTCACAAAAATGTTTTACCGGTTCTTCTGGATTTTGCGCGTTGAAATGCATCATCCCGGGTTTTTTTTCACAAAGATGCGTGATCTTGCAATCACGACACGGTGAGTCCCCAAGGAAAACGGCGGAGCGAACCCTGAGAAAAACTCTCTGAAGAGCCTGCTGAAAGGGTTGACAACTAAGGTTCTCTTCAAATTGCCGCGAAAAAACACAACTGGCCAATTTTCCATGAGCCCCAACCAAAAAAGAATTGGCCCCGCACCCACAGCGGTAGATATGGGGGGCTTCCACGATGTCATCCCCGCGGAGGCTGGGATCCAGAAAATTGTCTTTGTGAAGGCAGGAATCAGACTGGATTCCCGCCTTCGCGGGAATGACAAAAGGGGGTTCGTCTTGCTGAATCTCCAGTGCAACAATCTCTTTTGGGGTTAGGCTATAAGTCATTGTTTTATAGGAACCTTTCAGATCGGGTTGGATATCTGTGCTCACACCAAATTTAAATCCAAGACTTTCAATATAAGTTTTTATTTTGCCGAGCACTCCGCGATTAAGCGTCATCGCTTTTGTCTTCACCCGAACCTGCAACCCGTGGCGCAAAAACAAACGAATTGCGTTGTCGAACCGTTCAAAAGAACCCGCAACTTGTGTGATCCGGTCAAAGGCTTCTCCCACACCATGGCAACTGGTTTCAATGACGAACGGAGGATTTTCTGCGAGTCGGTTCACAATGGCTTCATCCACCCCTGTCATATTGGTGAAAAGGGTAATCAGAAATCCTTTTTTCTTTGCGTAACCATAAATTTCAAAAAAATCCTTCCGCATAAAAATTTCACCGCCCGTGAAACACAACCATAAACAACCCGCATCATGGATTTCATCGATCAGGCGAAAAATCATGTCTGTCGTCATCTCTTTTTTGATATCGGCGGGATTGTTAAAGCAGTCGGTGTAACAGTGAACACAGTGAAGATTGCAACGATAAGTCAATTCGATCTGCCCGCGCAAAGGTTTTTGCAAATCAAAAGATCGATTAAACAAGTTTCCGCTGAAGGTTTTGTATGGAATGACGCCTATTGAGGAACCCATAAAAAAGGATTATCAAACCACTTTGGTTCCTGCAATCTTAAAGGCACATGGGAAATGGGGCATGGCTTCATAAAATCCCTCACGGAAAGTTCCCTTCCGCAAATCATAACTGGCGCGTCGGTTTTCTGAACACATTTGCAAGCGCCCGTAGGCATCAATATGAAACGAGTGAAATTGCGAAGCACAGGTATAGGGAGTTTTCGAAGATTCCAGCTCTTCATGATGCGCACGCGTCAGTTCTTCGTCTTGAGATTCCATTTTTCTTAGAGAATCCTCCGAAACTTGAAATTGGGAGACGTCGTCAATAATGTCAAAGTCTGGCTTTGCCAGACCGCGAAGCAAACTCGAAGAGTTTGCGGAGTCAAAACCGACCAAACGTAGCCGCATTTTTTCGGACAAACGGAAACGCACATCCCCTGTCATTTTCAGGTGATCCGCATATTTTTTGACTGCGAGAATTTCCGTCTCATTGAGTGTCATCGCCGTTGTCTTCAGCGTCAGGGGAATTTTTCTTTTCACAAGCAGATCAATAGCCTTGAGACAATAGTCAAACGAACCTTTGCCAGTTGTTACCTTTTCAAAAATGGGACGACTCATGCCATGCAGACTGATTTCAATGCGTTCCGGCGGAAATTGGGCAAAGCGGTCGGCTGTTTTTTCGGTAATCAATGTGCCATTGGTGAAAACGGTCAGAAAAATTCCCTTCCTGTGAGCCGCTTCATAAATTTCAAAAAAATCGGGACGCGCCAGTGGCTCGCCGCCTGTTAACACCAGATTCAGACAACCTTCTTTCGCGATTTCACCCAGAACGCGCAGAATTTCTGTTGTGGAGAGTTCCTGCTGAATGCGTGCGGGCTGATTGAAAGGATCCGTGTAACACATCACGCAATGCAAATTGCAACGGCAAGTCAGCTCCCACTGCCCATTTAAAGGGAACCGCTGTTTGCCAAGAGTCGTCCCAAAAAATTTTCGCCCATCAATGACAGGTATCATTTCTGCTCCGGATAGCGCAAAACTTTTTGCTTCAAAAGTTTTTTTAGAAAATGAAAGACGTCTTTTCTGATTTGCTCCGCATCTCCCTCGAAGAGATCTATGATATGAGTGACAATCTCTCCAACTGTTCGCTCGCCGTTGACTGCCTGCCAAACTTCTGCCGCCACGGAATTGAGCCTGACGACCTCTCTTTTTTTTCGGTCGAGTAAAACGATTTCCTCCTCGATGCGTTCGCCACTGATTTGTCCGTTTCGAATCAGACGTGTTTCCTCTCTCAGTTTGTCAAAATTTTTGTGTGTTGGGAGATGAAGTCGCTGGCACCGCAACATGAGTTCCAATTTACGGCTTGCCTCTTCCAGATCCGGTTTTATTTCCAACGCTTGTTTGTAATGTTCGGTCGCCAAAGACCACTTTTTCTGTTTTGCAAAATAATTTCCAAGTCCGCACAAGGCATAAGAATCCTGTGGATCTTTATTCAACGCCGACTCATAAACCTCGCGGCTTTTTTCCCAGCGATTCAAAAACTGGTAAACTTTTCCTGTGTTGCCATATTCTCCGATATGACAAGGGCAAACCACCTTGTTCTCAGGGGAAGCACCTTGCAGACAATTTTTCAATTCATCGCCAAGGTATTTATAATCGGGCGGAGTAAATCCCCCATTCATCGAATAGGAAATCGTGATGAAATCGGTTTGCGGCACTTTATTCTGAAGTCTGTTAACCAACTCCGCGGGAGTTAGCCACATTTGCAAATCATCGGGATCGAAATAGGGATAACTTTCGGACCATTTGCGAATCACAAAAAAGTCGGTGTCAATATCCAGCAAAACCGTTTCCGAAAAACGGGGAAGATTTTCCAGCGAACAGGCAAAGGCGGGCACGCCATCCAGAAGACAGCGAACTCCCTTTTTATCCACGCAAAGATTTGCAACTCTTTCAGGAAAGATGCGTTTTAAATTCAAAAAAATCCGCATCAAGGTTTTTCTATCTTTGGCGGTTTTGGCCATTTCATCAGGCACCACCCAGTAAAACGCACGCACCATTCCTTCTTTGATGGCGGGATAAATAAAATTACCGATGTGAATTCTGCTTTCCACGGAGGTTCCGGAAAAATTCCATGGAGTCCGTTTTTTCAAAGTTGTTTCCAGATGAAGCCGTGTGGGAGAGTTTAAAAGATTTTGCGGATCTTCATCAGCAATCCATCCGAAATCAATATGGGGATCCAGATGAACAAGAATGCGGTTTCTAAAAGATTGCTCTTTCCACGCCGTGTAGGCCAGATGGTGATCTTCCATTAAGACAACAGGCGTTTTCATGGGGGAACCTCCGAAAACTGCCCATCTGCGTTGTTGCCCGCAAGCCCGCAATCCTCACGTACCTTCATGTACGCTCCGGTTGCGGATTTGCGGGCGCCTAGCATCTGGGCAGTTTTCGGAGGTTCCCAATTATCATGGTTTCCAAATGTGCCTCTTAGTAAGGATTTTCTTCCATCAATTTTTTTAGATCTTTGTCAGAAACAGGTTGCAAAACCTGAATGGAACGCGTGACGGCCAGATCAATAAAATGGGGCTCATTCATCAAAGATCCATAGGCATCGAACATCACTTTTACTTTTGGGCGCAAAGGCCATCCCGGATTGCTTCCGGTGATTTTGGCATATTCCTTGTTTGTGAGCTGTACCCAACTGCCGATGGGATAAATGCCGATTCTGTCAATGAGCAGGCGCAAAACATCCGACTCAAATTTTTCCCCATCATGCAAAATAATTTTCATGGCTTCATGCGGCAGTTTTCTCGGACGATGAGGACGGTCATGCGTGAGGGCCTCAAAGGCATCAATAACGGCAACAATTCTGGAAAAACCATCCAACTCTTTTATGTCCCGAATTCCCAGAGGACCCGAGCCATCGGATCTCTCATGTGATTCTTTGGCGACCGTCAAAACAACGTGACTTAAATCCGGAATTTTTTTCAGGATCTCAACGGTCTTGTACGGAACTTCTCGAAGACGCGCCCAATCTTGGGCCGTCAAAATTTCTTTTTTCGTTACAATGTCCAACACTTTGACAATACCCAAATCGCTAAAAAAAGCGGCGGTCCCAAGCTGAAAAAGTTGCGACCGGTTCCACTTCTTTCCAATCCCGATCTCAATGGCCAAAACGGTTTTGTTCACCATTTTGGCGGCCAAAAAATCGGTTTCGGAAACTTCTTCCTTTAAAACCTGATTGCACGCCAAATTCAATAGTTCCGTATTGTCATAAGTCAACTCACTGGTAATGTCGTCAACGGTTTTTTGTACCTCTTTGCCGGTGATCATGTCGCCGGTTTTGGCCTTCTCAAAAATTGTCTGGGATAATCGCAAAGCTTCCTGATACACGCCCGTAGCTATTCCCGATTTGTTAACTTGCGTACTCTTGATGGCCTCGGAGATCAGGGGCATCAGCGGTTTTCTTAAATTTTCCTTGGGTGTATCGGCATTCGAAACAATGGCGGGCTTTTCGGTCCGCACGGGCACCGGCTCCACACTGTCCTCTTTCTTTAAAGACGGGCTCGCATCCTTCACATTTTTAAAAATATCCGCTATCCGCACCATTTCTTATCTCCTTTCAGGAACTTTCAACTCCAAATCCTTCAGACAATCCTTAACTATTTTAGCACCTACTTGGGATTTTTTTCGGGCAAAACCTATCAACAATGCAAAATCGCAGATATTATTCACCTGACGTGGAATTCCCTTGGATCCCTCATGAATGAGCCGCATTGCCATTGGCGAAAACAACGGCTCCGTTCTTCCGACAACATTTAGGCGGTGATTAACATAACCTTTGAGTTCCTTCAAGCTCAGCGGTTCCAGATGGAATCGCAAGGAAAGGCGTTGTTGCAGAGGCTCCACATTTTGTATTTTCTTTTTGAGTTCGCTTTGTCCGATTAAAATGAGTGTTAACAAAAATTCCGTCTGAGTTTTGAAATTAAACAGAAGACGGAATTCCTCCAACTGCTTTTCATCCAAAATTTGTGCTTCATCAATGACCAGCACCGTTCTCTTTTGTATCTGAAGATTCTGCCGCAATTGTTCTTCCACCAAACGCCGAAGGTCCGGCTCTTCCTGAATAGACAGAGCTTCTTTTTTACCCATCTGAAACAGCACTTCTCTCAACAGTTCTTTGTTGGAGAGTCTTGGATTCACAATCAACACGGTTTGAAGCATTTCATTATTTTGCAAATCCTTCAGAAGGGCCATAGACAAAAGTGTTTTGCCGCTCCCATATTCTCCCGTAAGAATGGCTCCCTGTTTGTGTTCTCTGGCGACGTACAACAAACGCATCAGCGCTTCTTCATATTTCGCGGAAAAATAAAGAAATCTGGGATCGGGGGTGTTCTCAAAGGGTTTGCCGTCAAAATGCCAGTGAGTTTCGTACATGGAAGTGAGCCTAACGAATCATAAAATTTTGCGCAAGTTGTTTGTAAAACACATCAAAGACGGTTAAAAATCCGGCGCAGAAAAAGGATGCCTGTTTTGAACAGTAGGAAAAGATCGACCCAGAGGGACCATTGATCAATGTATTTCAGATCTAGCGCCATCACTTCATCGAAAGATACTTTGCCGGGTCTAAGTACTTGGCGGTAACAAGTTAGTCCCGGCCTCATGCTGAAACGCCGGCGTTGCCATGCTTCTTTGTACTGACTCACTTCTTCCGGAATATGCGGTCTTGGCCCCACAAAACTCATCTCGCCCAGCAATATATTGAACAGTTGCGGAAGTTCGTCCAATCCACTGTAGCGCAACCAGCGCCCCAACCTTGTAGGTGAAGCTCCGGCAACTTTAAGAGAACGAAATTTGAAGAGATAAAACGATTGTCCAAATCTCCCCACCCTTTTCTGTTTGTATAAAACGGGTCGTCCCAAAACAATCCAAATAGACAGGGCGATTAAAATAAAAAGGGGTGATAAAACAATCAAACCAAAAACGGCAAACAAACGGTCCAAAAACATTTTCAACACATAAGACCAATTCAACACAGGACTTGTTCTGAAAACAAAAATGGGCATGTGGGCAAAATAATCCACCTCCATTTGTGGAAGGTTCCAGCGTAAAAAATCAGCGAGGAGCCAAAACTCGACCCCTTCCTCCTCGCAAATCGTCATCGCTCTCTCCAACTCCGAAGAACCGGAGTGATAATCGGTAAAAATAACGCTGGCCACCGGATGCGCGTGCAAAACCTCCCGCCAATTTTCCAGCGTCCCCACAATGGGGACTTCTTTTATATGGGCTCGCGTCGCCCCCTCCAATGGCAAAGCCATTGGAGCCTCCCCCTCACGCTCGCTCTGCTCTCTTTTGTCTATTTCAGATGGCGCATCAGACATCGAAGACGACAAAATGACGCCCACGGGTTTCAACCCCAGATAACTTTCCTCGCTGATTTTATGGAGAATCCGTGAAGCACCGCCTGCGGATCCCACCACCAAAACAGGACGAATGTCTTTGCCTTTGTGACGCCGATAAAGCCCGTATTGGCGGCGCACCAAATCCTTGATCACAAATGCGGCGGCATTCAGACAACCAAATCCGATCAGGAAGAGACGGCTTATCGTTTCAATTTGGAATAAAAAAATGACCGTGATGAGAAACGCCGTCGAAACAAAAGTGCTCCGAAAAATAATTCCGATGTTAATAACAGCTTTGCGAAGAGGCGTTGGATCATAAAGACCGTAATAATTGAGTGTCACGGGCCACAAAAAACACGCGATCACCATCAAAGGAGCGTACTGTTTAAAAGGAAGGATGGGACCCAAATCCACCGAGAAATTGACTTGTGCCAGATATTCACGTAGCAAATGTGCAAACACAAAAACGACCGCAGTCAGAAGAACATCAAATATATTGTTAAAACGGCGAAGGATGTGATGTCTGCGTTGCAACATTTATGAATCTTTTGCCTATTACACGACTGAAAAAATGGCAATGAGAGAGGCAAAACCGGTGGAGCGGTATCGCATTGGCCTTGAGCTACTTGGCTCGGCAAAGGACAAGGTGATTTTGGATGCGGGATGCGGTTTTGGAACACTGGAACAATTCATACCGGCCTTTGGAATCGATCGCAATTTTTCAAACCTCCAAAAAACAAAACAGCAACAGAAATTTATTAACGCCACGCTGGATCAAATTCCTCTTCCGGATGCAGTCTGCGACGCAGTTTTGATGCTGGAAACACTGGAACATGTTTCAGACGATAAAAAAGTCCTGCTTGAAATACACCGCGTGCTGAAAAATCAGGGCAGATTGATCCTGAGTGTGCCGAAGCATCATTTTGTTTATAACTGGATTGACTTGGAACATTGGCTGGTGCCGCTTGTCACTAAACGCGCCCCCCACCGCCGTTATAAAAAAAAAGATTTGCATCAGAAGCTTGACGAAAGCGGTTTTGTCATCGACCGCTGTTTTACGAGGGGAATGTTGATTGCCGCCTGTATGCGCTGGATTTATGCCCCGTTTGACTTGGTTGATTATTTTTTCCTCGGCGGCCTCAACGGACCGTTTGGAAAAACCGTGCGAAAAATAGGCGATTCTCTTGTCGACTGGGAATTCCGGATTCCCTCGAACGTCGGCGGCTCCCTGTTTATCGTCGGACACAAGGAAATATAATGCGCATTGCGTTTATTAATCCCATTATTCAAACGGTGGACCGACCCGAGAAGTTTTGGTCTCTCTTCGGCAGAAAGCCAAGCACCCCGCTTGCAACCGACAGCGAAGTCAATTGCGTCCAGCTAGCCCTTGCCATGGCCGCCTTGGGCCATGATGTCTCCCTGTTTATCTCGGATTGCTACACACCCACACAACGAATTGCTCCCGGAAACAATCTAAAAATCTGCTATCTCTCAACGCGAGCAAAATTTTTATTTCCGCCGGCTTATATTCCTTTGCTCCCGTCTTTGCTGACGGAAATCAAAAAACAAAAATTTGATTGCATCCAAACTTCTGAATTATTTCAACCAAGCACGCTGATGTGCGCCCTTGCCGGTCCTCCTGTTTTCGTCTGGGAAGAAATGGACCAGTATTTTGCAAGGCGTCTCCCCCGCATGGCACAAAAACTCTATCAGCAAACGGTGGAGAGAATGCTTCGCAAAAAAAAGGTGACTGTCATCCCCCGAAGCGAAGCCAGCCGGCAATTTTTGGAAGAACGAGGATGGACAAAAACAGGACCCGTCATTCCAACTCCCGTCAACACGGATCTTTTTAAACCGGAAGCGACACCCGAAGAATATCTTCTGGTCGTTTCGCGTTTGGCAGAAGACCGCGGACTTTCGTTTCTGTTGAAGGTGCTGTTGCAAATCAAAACGGCAAAACCGGATGTTCGTTTAGTAATCGTGGGAAATGGTCCTGAAGCGGAGCATTTTCAAAAAGAGGTGAAGGAAAAAAATCTGCACACTTCTGTGGAAATAAGAACACAATTTTTTTCGCACGAGCAAATGAAACAAATTTATAACGGAAGTATCATGACGCTCATTACAACCGTGGGGGGAATTTTGCCTTACACCGCACTGGAGAGTATGGCGTGCGGCAAACCCGTGATTTCCTGTTTCAAGAGAGGATTAAAAACTGTGATTGAAAATGACAAAACAGGTTATTTGGTGGATAGTGCAGAAGCCATGGCGGAAAAAATAATATGTCTTTTGCAAAATCCGCAAAAACGGCGACAAATGGGAGAGCAGGCCAGAAAATTCGCGGTAGAACATTGCGGATTTCAAAAAATTGCAGGCCGCCTTATTGAAGTTTATAAGGACGTAAAGCATGTTTGAAAATGTCAATAAACATCTGGTTGTTGTGCTGATTTTGTTGGCCGCCTTTCTTGCCGTTAACATTCTGCCCGCTGTGGCATGGATTCTGGCTGGTTTAGCCGCTTTCATTCTTTTCTTCTTCAAAAGCCGTGAAGCGATTTTTCTTTACGCACTGTATTTTTCCTTTGAAGAAACTTTTTTGCTTCATTGTCCCCAGCAGTTTCTTGTCCTCATGAAATATCTGGGGGACATCCTGATTCTGGCACTTTTCTTCGGAACCTTCGCCAAATTAGCCATTCGTAAGTACAACCTGAGTTCTTTGGAATACAACAAAATACACATTCCAATCTTCTTGTTTTTAGTAAGCGCCATTATTTCCATTCTGCTGAATCAAACGCCGGCAATCATCGCCTTTGTTTCTCTGCGGCAATTGTTGCGTTATGTTGTCCTTTTTTACGCCATCATTCTGACAGCCGAAGCGGAATGGACGCGGGACGATCTAAAAAATTTGGCCCGGATGGTTATTGTGTTGATTCTCATTCAGGCTGTGATCGGCTATTTTCAAGTGGTGGCGGGCCCGGGTTCCTCACTCAATCTTTTTCTGGCGACGGGAAATCAGGTCATGCTGGAAGGTGTGCCGATTACGGGTTCCAGACAAGAATATGCCCTTGGCGTTCCCCTTTTTGGAACCATGATAAATCCCAACACCTACGGACTTTTTCTAGCGTGCGGTTTGTGCCTTTTGGCCGGACTTTATTTTGTCTGCCCGGACAAGGACAGAAGACTCAAACTGCTGGGCCTTTTGCTACTGATTGCCATTCCTCTTATGAAAACATATTCCCGTCAGAGTATTTATGCCGCCATGGTCGGGATCACGGTGATAGGATTCATTCGCAGGGAGTTCAAAGTGATTCTTGCCGTTTTGATCACCATCGGATTTTTTTCCTATTATCTCACGCAACTGAAGGGGGGCACCGAATGGAGTGCCAAAAAAGTCAATCTTGCCCAGCGCATTGTGTCGCCATTTTCCCCGGAATATCGCAAAACCTATGGACAGGCGGACCGTCTGTATTCTCTCTCACATATCACTCCCAAACTTCTTTCGAGTTCCTATTCTTTTTTTGGAGTGGGTCCCGGCGGCATCGGTTCTTCATTCGGTTATTTCCTTCGCTATTTTGAAGGTTATAAAAAATTAGAGATTCCGGCGGATATCATGCCGATGGTGCACACCGGAACGGCGGACATCGGCTTTTTGGCCATATTGGGACAATATGGCATCATCGGATTTGTCTGTTTTTATTCCATTTTCGTCACCGTGTTCTGGTTTTTGCTGACTGGCAAACTGTCCGATGAAGACCCCTTTCTTGACGGCATCACGCTGGGTGTTTTGGGATATACAATGGCCCTGCTAATTTCCAACATTGGTTATTCGAATTTTACCCTAAGACAAATTTCGTTTTACTTTTGGCTATTGGCGGGCATTACCTGCACGGCACGCAGAGTAAAACACATAAAATGAAACCACGCTTCGCCATTGTTGCCGTGCTGGATCGCTGTGACGCCAAATGTGTCATGTGCAATATCTGGCAAGAACACCGCAGAGACGAAACGGACCTTTCCTATTTCAAGACACTCCCGGAATCACTGCGTTCCATCAATATCACGGGTGGAGAGCCTTTTATGCGACAAGATTTGGCAGAGGTGATCCATATTATTGACAAGCGATGCCATCATCCCCGCATCCTCATCTCCAGCAACGGATTCAACACAAAAAAAATCCTTGAAAAAACGGAGGAGATTTTAGGGATAAGCAAACGCGTGGGACTACGCCTGTCGGTAGATGGATATGAAGACACGCATGACCGGATACGCGGCGTCCCCTGCGGTTTTGAAAAATGTATGACCACTCTTTGGGGATTGAAAAATCTGGGTGTCAGGGATTTGGGTTTGAGTTTTACAATCTCTCCCACCAACTTGAACGATGTTGCAAAAGTTTATCGTCTGTCACGGCACCTTGATGTCGAATTCACGCTAACGGTTGCCCAAAATTCCGAATTTTATTTCAAAACAAAAAATAATGTTTTTGATCTGGATCCTCAGGAACTCCAAATCCAGTTTGACGAACTGGTTTCAGACGAACTTAAAGCCATTCACCCCAAACGCTGGTTTCGCGCCTATTATGACAAGGGGGTCTATGATTACGGAATGGGCAAACGTGTTTTAAAAAATTGCTCTGCAGGAGAGGATTTTTTCTTTTCCAGCGCCCGCGGCGAGATTTATCCCTGCCCTGTCTTGAATGAAAAGATAGGCAACGCAAGTGAGGACGGCTTCGAAAACATCTGGAGATCGGAAAGAGCGAATGCTGTACGAAATATTGTAAAAAACTGTCCTGTCAAATGCTGGATGACCTGTACCGTTGCTCCGCATTTCAGGCGCCATTTTATTTCCATCGTTTGGTGGGTTCTCAAAAATAAATTCAAGGCCCATATGGGTCTGGATGTTCTCTGAATTTACTAGAGCATACCTCATAAATCGATTATGAAGGTTGTCATTCTGAGCGAAGCGAAGAATCCAATCGCTTATCAAGTAGATCCTTCACGGAGTTTACACTGAGTGAAGCGAATGTGTTCAGGATGACATCCATTTATGAAATACACTCTATGCACATTATAATGATCGGTCCAAGAGAGCTTTACCCTCGTTCCAAAGCGGGATTGGATGCCTATGTTCGTGAGCTGTCACAGCATTTGGCGGTCGAGGGTCACAAGGTAATCATTTACTGTCACCGGCACGATGCTTCTTTTCCTCTGCCGCCCGGCATTACTGTCAAAACAGTTTGGGCGCCAAAGAAACATCACCTCGACACGTTTTGTTATGGCCTGCTCGCAAGCCTTTCTTCACTTTGTCACAAAGATGCCATTGTTCATTATCACGGCGGATCTGCGCTTTTCGCGTGGATTCCAAGATTGTTCCGAAAAAAAACGTTCCTCACCATCCATTCAATAGAAGGGCGTGCAATCCATCTTTCACGGATAAATCGCTTTTTTTATTTTCTCGGAGAATGGGTTGGCGTAAAGTCTGTGAATGCTATGAGCGCCGTTTCCCAAACCCTTCAAAAAGAATTGGAGTCCCAATATAAAAAAACGGTGTCTACAATTCCACCAAGTATGGCTGTAAAGCATTGCACCACCACAGGCAAACTGGCCACCCTTGGTCTGAAACCCAAAAATTATCTGCTCTTTCTTGGGCGGATCGAAAAAGGTAAAGGCGTGGAAATTCTTTTGGAGGCATTCAAAACATCAAACCCGAAAATGCCCTGCCCACTTGTGATTGCGGGCGCCCCTCTTCATGACAACGCCTATCTCCAAAAATTAAAAGAATCCGCTCCGCCCGGTGTTTTTTTTGTGGGTTCCGTCTTTGGTGTCTTGAAAGAGGAACTGCTGACCAACGCCCTGCTCTATATTCAGGCATCCCAATCGGAAGGACTTTCCATTTCACTGCTCGAGGCGATGAGTTGCGCCTGTCCCGTTTTAGCAAGCGACATTCGGCAAAATCAGGAAGCGTCGGGTCCTGCGGGATATTTTTTTCAAAATGGAAACATCGGCGATTTATGCCGACAATTGCAACGGCTCTTGGCAGAACCTCAACAACTCAAAGAAGCGGGCGAAAGAGGAAAATCAAAAATCGAAACAGATTACGCGTGGAGCCAGATTTATCCCCGCATCATGAAATGGTATGATGGTGAAAAAGTTGTGTGAGAGGGTTTTGGGGCCGCGGTT
>JACRBV010000068.1 GCA_016213065.1 Deltaproteobacteria bacterium | reverse complement strand
GATATCTGTCCTGTGGGCGCTTTAACCTCCACTGATTTTCGTTTCAAAAAGAGAGTTTGGTTTTTGAAGACAGCCAAATCTGTCTGCACCCATTGTGCCACTGGTTGTAACATCAAGCTCGATTGGGACGATGCGTCTGTTTACCGTTATCGCCCGCGTGAAAATGAAGCGGTCAACCAATGTTGGATGTGTGATGAAGGGCGCCTCTCCTATAAATTTATTAACGATGCAACGCGCGTGTTGGATCCTCTGATGAAAAAAGAGGGGAAATTGCAAAAGGTAGAATGGAGCGAAGCCCTGCAAAAAGTTTTGAATGTTTGCGGCGGAAGTCTGGGAGATGTAAAAGTGGTGGGTGTTTTGTCGGCCCAGTCGACCTGCGAGGAAAATTTTGCACTGTATCACTTCATAAAAAATGGTTTTAAAAACTCAAAATTTTTGGCGACGAAAAAAGAGGTGGAAAATCCTTCGCACGACAATTTTTTGATCGACGCCGATAAAAATCCGAACACCAATTTCCTTTCCCTCTTAGGTGTCGGACCCCTAGTGGGGGGACCTGTAGGGATTTCGACACATAGTGATGAATTTCCGACCGGCGGTATCTATTTTGTGTTGGATTATTTAACAGAGGTGCAGAAAGAAAAAATTATCGCCGCCAATCCGCGATTGGTGGTGTGGATGACATCCAATTTGTCGGAATCCGGTACTTGGGCCGATGTTATTTTGCCCAAACCCACGTTTGCAGAACAGAATGGAACATTTATCAATCGACAAAAAAGAATTCAGAAAGCAGACAAAGCTTTCGAACCAAAAGGTCACGCGAAACCTGTTTGGGAGACACTGGCAGAATTAGCCCAGCGCCTAGACAAACCCGTTTCATGGAATTCAGCCGAAACAGTTTTTGCAAAATTGGCGCAGGAGTTGAAAGAATTGAATGGAGTCAATTATAAACAAATAGGAGACCAAGGACTTATGACTAAATGACGGGGCCTGTCATTTGACTCCGCAAAGTCTACGACTTTGCTACGCGGGTTGGCAAAGCCAACCCTTGTTACGGGTTACACGCCCTCCCAAAAGATCGGGCTGACAACCCCAGCAAGGCCCAGCTTTGCTGGGCCGCGCAGCGAATCCAAAGGATTTGCGGAGTCAAATACCCCACCCGTCATTTAATCATAAGTCACTGATCTATATAGTTTCTGATCTTGCAATTTATGGACTACGCAATAGCGGCACTTAAAACTGTTTTAATCTTTTTCGTGGTGATCAACCTTGTTCCGGTTTTGATTTGGCTCGAGCGAAAAGGGGCGGCTTATATTCAGGATCGCCGCGGACCCAACCGCGCCGCCATTTTAGGAGTGCGTCTTGGCGGTCTTATCAATGCTTTGAACGACGTTGTCAAATTGCTCTTCAAAGAAGACATCATTCCGGCCAACGTCAACAAACCTCTTTTTATTTTGGCGCCGATGATTACCATGTTTGTTGCGACCATTACACTCGCGGTGGTTCCATTCGCGGCGCCCATCCACTATGGCGATAAAATATTTTTGTTGCAGGTAGCCGATTTGAATGCGGGACTTATTTATGTTTTTGCCATGTCGAGTCTTGGTGTTTATGGCGTTATGCTGGCCGGTTGGGCGGGAAACAATAAATATTCTTTGTTGGGAGGTCTTCGCTCTTCGGCGCAGATGATCAGTTATGAAGTTGCCATGGGTTTGGCCGTAGTCGGCATTTTTCTGCTCTCGGGGTCTCTACGGTTGAGCGACATTGTTATGCAACAGGGTGCCAGTTTGTGGCATTGGAATATTATTCGTCAGCCTTTGGCTTTTTTTATTTTTCTTGCCGCCGTTTTCGCGGAGACAAACCGCCTGCCTTTCGATTTGCCCGAAGGGGAATCGGAGCTCGTGGCCGGTTTTCACGTCGAATATTCGAGCATGAAGTTCGCCCTCTTTTTTATGGGTGAATATGCCCACATTATTATCGGCTCCTGCATCATCACAACTCTTTTCTTCGGCGGTTGGAATCTTCCTTTTATTTCTTCTGATTGGATTAGCGCGCATGTCGATTCCGTGCTTCGTTTTGTCTGGCTTTCGTTGGTGGCAGTTTCCGTTTTGGGTGGAATTTTTATCGCGCGACGTTTCAAAAAACAGGGTTACGGTGATTTGAGAGACTATGAACCTCTTGTGGTCGGCGTGCCCGGTATTTTGATGGGCGTCGCACTGCTGGCGCTCTATATTGTGTTGAAAGTGATGGGAATAGAAATTCACCTGAATCCGTTGGGACAGAATATTTTTATCGCGGCGCTTCAGGTGGGAGTCTTTCTCGCGAAAGTTTTATTTTTCTGTTTCTTTTTTATTTGGGTTCGCTGGACCCTGCCCCGTCTTCGCTACGATCAACTGATGCGCTTGGGTTGGAAAACAATGTTGCCCTTAGCATTGGCGAATCTGCTCGTGACGGGACTGGTGGTGTTGTGGATTTAAAAATATGGAACGGATTCTTTTTTATATAATTGGCGGGTTGATGGTGTTCACTTCGCTCCTGATGGTGACGCGTCGTAATCCGATCACGTCGGCCATCTGGCTCATTGCCTCTTTTTTTGGTTTTGCCGCCATGTATGTGGTGTTGCAGGCGCATTTCATCGCCGTGATTCAGGTTTTACTTTACGCCGGCGCCATCATGGTTCTTTTTATTTTTACGATCATGCTCCTCAATATTGGTGCCGAGGAACTTAAAGCCCGCACGCTTCAATTCACCGGTGTCATCGGCGGCGCGGTTACCATTTATCTGATTATGTTGCTGGTGCTTGGAATTCTAAAAGAACACGTCGGCACTTTGCCTGCCATTGCCCAAGACTTTGGTTTCGCGAATCCGGTAGGAGAACTTTTGTTCACGCGGTATCTGGTTCCATTTGAATTAACCTCCGTTCTGATTTTAGCGACAATCGTAGGATCGGTGGTGATGGGGAAAAGGAGACTGTGAAGAAACCAAAGATTAAAAATAAAAAGTTTTTTGTTTTTGATATGTGTTTTTGATTTTTTATTTTTGGTTTTTAATATTGAATGAAATGATCACACTAAACCATTATTTAATTCTTGCCGCCCTTCTTTTCTGCATCGGTGTTTTTGGTGTGTTGGTTCGCAGAAATCTTCTGATTATTTTTATGTCGATTGAACTGATGCTCTCTTCCGTAAATCTGGTTTTTATTTCTTTTGCCCGTTATTTGAATTCGATGGATGGACATGTCTGGGTTTTTATGGTGTTGACGGTTGCGGCGGCAGAGGCCGCGGTAGGGCTCGGCATTCTGGTGGCCTTGTTTAGAAATAAACCGACATTGTATGTGGATGAAGTGAAGAATTTAAGAGGATGAAGAAACCAAAGATTAAAAATAAAAAATCAAAAACACAAATAAAAAATCAAAAATTTTTAATTTTTGATATGTGTTTTTGATTTTTTATTTTTGGTTTTTAATTTTTAATCATGTTAAACCAAATTTATAAACTTATTTCCCCGCAAACACTTTCGTGGCTTGTGATTGCTTTCCCTTTGGCCGGTGCTGCGATCAATGGTTTGCATTCTCTTGTCGCCGCCCGTTTCAAAAAACATACCTCTCATTTTTTAACATCATTGGTTGGATGCCTTTTTCCAATTCTTTCTTTTGTAATTGTCTGTACTCTTTTCATCACGTTGATAGGTTTCCCTACACCTACAATGAACACTCCGCCGCTTTTTACTTGGATTTTTTCGAACCATTTGACGATCGATTTCGGTCTGAAGTTTGACCAACTCTCGCTTGTGATGGGTATGGTTGTCACGGGCGTGGGTTCTCTCATCCATATTTATTCGATGGGTTACATGGGACATGATGAAGGATACACCCGCTATTTTTGCTACCTGAATCTCTTCCTGACTTTCATGTTGATTCTTGTGCTGGCTGATTCACTTCTTCTTTTGTTTGTCGGTTGGGAAGGCGTGGGGCTTTGCTCCTATCTTTTGATTGGTTTCTGGTTCGAAGACGAAGAAAAAGCGAAGGCGGGAAAGAAAGCTTTTGTCGTCAACCGAATCGGCGATGCGGGTTTTCTGTTGGGAATGTTTTTGATTTACACCACGCTGGTTTCGGCACAGCTTCCCGCCGGTGAAACCGAATTTCGTTTTTTCAATATCGATGTCATCAAAAATTATTCCGCATTTTTAATGCCCTTTGCCACACCCATCTGCCTGCTTCTTTTTCTGGGAGCTTGCGGAAAATCGGCCCAGATTCCTTTATATGTCTGGTTGCCGGATGCCATGGCCGGCCCCACGCCGGTTTCTGCCCTGATTCACGCGGCCACGATGGTGACGGCCGGTGTTTATATGGTGGCTCGTCTCAACTTCTTGTATGTTTTATCGCCCGTGGCTCTTTCTACTGTAGCTTGGGTTGGGGCCGCAACGGCGCTGTTTGCCGCGACGATTGGTTTGGTGCAGAACGACATCAAAAAAGTTTTGGCTTATTCAACCATTTCGCAATTGGGTTACATGTTTTTGGCGTTGGGAGTTGGAGCTTTCAGTGCCGCGATTTTTCATTTGATGACCCACGCTTTCTTCAAAGCCCTTTTATTCTTGGGCTCCGGTTCGGTGATTCACGCCATGGGCGGCGAACAAGACATTCGCAATTACGGTGGTCTAAAAGATAAACTGCCGATCACCGCGTGGACTTTTGTGGTGGGAGCCTTGGCCATCGCCGGTATTTTCCCTTTCGCCGGTTTCTTCAGTAAAGATGCGATTTTGTGGCACGCGTTTCACAACGGGCACACGGCCCTTTGGTTGATGGGATTTATTGGTGCCGGACTCACCGCATTTTATATGTTCCGACTCGTTGGGATGACTTTCTTTGGACAACCGCAAATGGGAGTTTCGAAATGGAACAAAGTACATGAATCTCCTCCGTCGATGGCTTTGGTTCTCATTTTTCTCGGAGTTTTATCGCTGGTGGGAGGATGGATTGGTATTCCGGAAGCGTTTGGAGGGGCGGACCGCTTTCATTATTGGCTTGCCCCAGTCTTTGGAAAATCGGTAGTGCACGAAACGATTGAAGGAAGTCATGCCAGCGAAATTATTTTGACCGTGGTTTCTTTCCTGTGGGTTCTCCATTTTGCAATTTTAGCGTGGGTGATGTACGCACAGCGTCGCGAAGGACCGGTCAAATTGGCGGAACGCCTGCGACTTGTCTATAAAACGTTGCTCAATAAATATTGGGTCGATGAAATATATAATTTTCTTTTCATCCGCCCGATCCGGTTCGTGTCGGAGAAATTTTTGTGGAATGTGGTTGATGCCAAGGTGATTGATGGTTGCGGGGTGCATGGAACCGGTCACATGGTTCTCCTCTGGAACCGCCTCATCACCATGGCGCAAACCGGTGTGGTACAACAATATCTCTTTTTCTTTGTCGTCGGAGCCGTGTTGTTGATTTGGAAATTTGTGTTTTAATTTATGCTCATTCATTGGATCCAATTGCATGTATTAACTTTGCTGACATTCCTGCCGGCGGCGGGGGCGTTTTTCATTTTGCTTTTGCCCAAGAAGGAATTTAATTCCATTCGGGCAACGGCTCTTGGCACAACCCTTGTTGTTTTAGCTCTCAACCTTTGGGCTTATTTTCATTTTCAGGGAATTCCGGATTTTGAATTTCAGGAAACGGTTTCATGGATTCCGGTGTTCCATATTTATTATCGCCTCGGCGTGGATGGAGTCAGTTTCCTTCTGATTTTGCTCACAAGTTTTTTAATGCCGATTGTCGTGCTTTCTTCGTGGCGCGATATTGAACATCGGGTCAAAGAATTTTTCTTTCTC
The DNA here is from genome assembly GCA_016213065.1 of Deltaproteobacteria bacterium. Lineage (NCBI taxonomy): Bacteria > Pseudomonadati > Myxococcota > Myxococcia > Deltaproteobacteria bacterium. Next base: position 9,171 of record JACRBV010000068.1, on the reverse strand, counting down.
ATGCTTATTTTGCAAACCGGCATGGTCGGCACTTTTGCGGCACTCGACTTCTTCCTCTTTTATGTCTTCTGGGAAATTATGTTGATCCCGATGTATTTCCTGATTGGTGTTTGGGGATCGGGCAAACGGATCATGGCCGCTTTCAAGTTCGTTCTCTATACAATGGTGGGAAGCGTTCTGATGCTGATTGCCATTTTGTATGGTTATTTCAAAACAGGGCAGAGTTTTTATTTGCTGGATTGGGTACAAGCCTCTTTCACACATCAGGAACAACTCTGGATGTTTTTGGCTTTTGCGTTTGCCTTCGCCATCAAGGTGCCAATTTTTCCGCTACACACATGGTTGCCGGATGCGCATACGGAAGCCCCCACAGCGGGTAGCGTTATCCTCGCCGGTGTTTTGCTGAAAATGGGAACCTACGGCTTTTATCGTTTCGCCATGCCTCTTTTCCCGGAAGCCGTGGTGAAATTTGGTCCGTTTATTTTGACGCTGGCGGTAATCGGTGTGGTGTATGGTTCTCTGGTGGCGATGGTTCAAAAAGATTTAAAGAGATTGGTCGCCTATTCTTCGGTTGCTCACTTGGGTTTTGTGATTTTGGGACTTTTTGCTCTGAATCAAATTGGTGTTCAGGGCGCTGTGTTGCAAATGCTTAACCACGGACTTTCCACGGGCGCGCTCTTTCTTCTCGTCGGAATGGTTTATGAACGCCGTCACACGCGCTTGATTGCCGATTACGGCGGGATTGCAAAAGTGGTTCCCATGTATGCCTTCTTCTTTGTGTTTGTAACTTTGTCGTCGATCGGTTTGCCCGGACTCAATAATTTTGTTGGAGAATTTATGGTATTGCTCGGAATTTTTCAGGCGAAGAAAATTTTTGCCATCGTTGCCGTAACGGGCGTGATTTTAAGTGCGGTCTATATGCTTTGGGCGGTGGAAAGAGTTTTCTATGGAAAAATCAATCACGACGCGAATCGCTCACTCAAAGATTTGAAGTGGAGAGAAGTTTGTGTTTTGGTGCCGCTTTGTGTCGCGATGATCTGGATTGGCATTTATCCCCAACCCCTGTTGAAAAAAATCAGCGCCTCAACAGAGAATTTTTTGAAATTAACAACGCGTGTTGAAATGGTGGTTAAGAAATGATCACATTTAATCTTAACTGGTATTCCATGTTGCAACAGATTGCCCCTTGGGGAGTGCCTTTGTGCGCCGCTCTTTTGATTTTGTTTGTGGGTCCCTTTTTGAAAAAATCGCATCTCTTTAGTTTTGGTGTGGCTTTTGTCACGGCTCTTGTTTCCATTTTTCTGGCATGGCGGGGATGGATTGAAGCAACGGGAGACGCCATCGGTTTTTTACTTTTTGATAAATTTACCTATCTTTTTATTCTCTTCTTTTTGCTCGCACTGGTTTTTGTTCTTCTGCTTTCTCATTCCTATCTAAAGTCTTTTGGTATTGCGCGCCCCGAATATTATGCATTGCTTTTGTTTATGGTTTTCGGAATGGGGTGCATGGTGTCGGGTTCCAATCTCATGGTGATTTTTCTGGGACTGGAAATTATGTCGGTTTCTGTTTATGTCCTCTGCGGTTTCCAGCGCACCAATGTTCTTTGTGTCGAAGCATCGCTAAAATATTTTCTCGTGGGTGCTTTTGCCAGCGCCTTTTTGCTTTTGGGAATTGCCTTTATTTATGGTGCCACCAACACCACCGACATTATCGCCCTTCATCAAAGTGGTGCGATGACTTTCTCCGGTGACACCAAAATCTATGCGCTTCTGGGTTTAAGTCTCATGGTGGCGGGTTTGGCTTTCAAAATCGCCATCGTTCCCTTTCACTTTTGGGCGCCCGATGTTTACGAAGGCGCTCCTGTTGTGGTGACCACCTTTATGGCCACCGCCGTCAAAGCGGCCGGTTTTGCGGCGTTGCTCAGAATTATCTGGGCGCTTTTTCAATGGGACCCCGTTCTTTTCACGAAAGTGGTGTGGATCGGCTCTGCGCTGACAATGACTGTTGGTAACGTGGCGGCTCTTCTCCAGAGAAATTTGAAAAGAATGCTCGCCTATTCTTCCGTCGCCCACGCCGGTTATGCTTTGATTCCCTTGGTTGCTTTTCCGCAACAGAGCAGTGCTGTTGTGGCGAGTATTGGTTTTTATCTTCTGACTTATATTTTGATGACGGTAGGAGCTTTCGCAGTTCTCATCGCACTAATACCGAGTGAGCAAAGCGAACGTGAGGGGGAGGCTCCGCCGGCTTTGCCGGTGGAGGGGGCTTTGCCTGCCCCTATAAAAGAACATTGTGACATGCAATATCTCAGAGGGATGGGCGTGAAAAAACCTTTCCTCGGATTTGTGATGACCGTTTTTCTGCTCTCGCTTGCGGGCATTCCTCCCACCATGGGATTCTTCGGAAAATATTACATGTTTCTTCAGGCGGTGCAGGCGGGTTCCATTTGGCTTGTCGTGATCGGTCTTCTTAATAGTGTCATTTCGGTTTATTACTATTTGGGCCCCGTCGTGGTGATGTATTTTGGCGGCAAAGAAGAAACCAGAACTCAGGAAGATACGTCGACATGGCTTACTTCCCCCGCGGCAGTCACTGCGGTTATTTGGATTTGTTTTTTAAGTGTCAGTCTCTTGGGACTTTTCCCCTCGAATTTACTGGAACTCATTCAGTCTTCAACTGTCGCTTGGTTGTCGTAACGTCAAGCGTTACTTTCAAACAAGGAACATCCTCCTATTTTTGCGATCCAAACAAAATGTTTATCCAGACTAAAAACACTGGCGGATGCGCTTTGGGCAAGAACTGCGATATAGCAATCGGTAAGATTGATCGTTTTGCCGGTTTGTCTCAACTTTAAAGACATCTCACCGGCTTTCAGCCAATGCGTATCATTGCCTTGAATCCAGAAAAGGGGCTTAAAATATTCTTTGAGTTTCTGGACTTCTTTTTCACTTCTGGATCCTTGGATGAGTTCTGCTTGAACGACAGCCGTCATGGCAATTTGGGCACTATCCAATAGTGAGTCCACTTTCTGTTCGAGTTCGGAATCTCTCCTGAGAAAATAGTCAATCCAAACGGAGGTGTCGATCAGGACGAAATTATCTTTGGGCATGACGGATCTCGTCGGCCTCCAGATCAAATTTGAGTTTTGCTTTAAGATTTTTTATTTTTGCGATCTGGTGACGTCTTAGATAATCCTGAACGGCGGTCATAACTGCTTTTGCCTTCGTCTTGGCCCGGCTCACCTGTTGGAGGGTTTGAAGTACTTTGCTGTCCAAGGTAACTGTTGTGCGCATTGTGCGAAAATTATGTGCATTTTTTGTGAAATGTCAAGCGCTGGTGCATAATTTGAGGCAGGAAAAAGATGTCCATGACGTTTCCATCCGATCTGCCGGACAATGGCTCTCGGAGTTTGAGCATGAGAAGGTGTCGGACACCTGTGTAACTCTCTGAAATTCCTTACTGTTTTTTCACACAACTTTTTCCACAAATTGCCGATAAGTTGGCGATGAGTGAAATTGGAACATTAATTACAACCGGACAGTTTGAAACTTTGCCCGCGCTTGAATTGGCGATTACCCAAGAGGCATGGGGTGCCGAAACCGGCGAAGCACTTGTGGAGCTAGGTACGCTCATGGTTTCCGCGCATGCCGATGGTGCGGCCGTTGATACTTTTTTTGCGCAGATTCAAGCCTATCAAGAAAGCCGTCAAAATCCACAAGCTCAAAGACAACTGCTCGCAGAACTGGCCCGCGGTATTTCAAGATATTACGCGCAAATCCGGCCCCATCTTGCACTGAGGCAATTGGGTGTTCGCCGTTTTAGTGATCCAAAAAAAATCGGAGAATTTTTTTTGCCGCATTCAGCGCGTGTTGATACAAACGGTGCTCGCATTACAGACGGAGCGGTATTCATGATGGGGGCTGGAGCTCCCGCTCGTTCCACACCTCCTCCCCCAAGACGCGTTCGCCCTGAAGAATTAAAACGACAGATAGCTGAAGCGAGAGCGCTTTACGCCACTTTTGAAAATCTCATTTCAGAAATCCCTTCGGGAGAATCTCTTGGTATTGCGCGCCAACTCGTTGCAACCTTGGAATCACAATTAAGAAGAGAAAGTTTAAAAAGTGAGCAAAGCGAACGTGAGGGGGAGGCTCCGCCGGCTTTGCCGGTGGAGGGGGCTTTGCCTGCCCTTATAATAGTTCAAGCCGTTCAAGAAACATATCTGCAACTTCTGTCGTTAAAACTGGACGCAGTTTTTAAAGCGACGGTGGATCCCAAATGGGTTGAATCCTTTGCTCGGGAAATAGAACCCAAAGTCGCTGATCTACTCCACGACCCTCACAGAGGAAGCATTCCCGAAGAGGTTTTGCGGAGTTTGGTGCAGACTTATATTCGCTACTGGTTTGGTCATTTTCAGGGAGTGACTCCGCTTGCTTTGACTTTTTTGAGAGAAGTGGTTTACGCCGCGGCCCACCGTGTTTGGAAAGAAAGCGCCTCCCGTTTGAGTTTACCTTCGGAAGCGGAGGGAATTTTCTATCGTGAGGCAACAGAGCTTGTTTATGGTCTTGTCACTTGGGAATCACATCGTGTTGCTCCGTTGGCTTCTGTTTCAACGGGCGCTGGAGCCGGTTATCTTTCTTACGCGGATCTGGTGCAAAAGATGGGAGAATATCACGCCATTTTGGAAATGCTTTATGGAAATCTGGTGGGTGAAGGAAAAATTCAGGCGGCTAATGGGATGATGGAATTGGTTTATAAATATGTTCGTCTTTTATCCCAACGCGTGGGCTCCAAACTCAACGAAACTTATTTAAAGGAACACGGTCTTGAAGCCGATCTGGTGCGTTTGCTTTTGGTAAGAGCTGAAAATCGTGACGCTTACACCGAAGAAGCTTTGAAAGCGCTCCGATCTTTTTTTGCAATCGTTACCGGAAGAGAATCTCCTTCCTTAAGTGAATTAAAAGATTTGCCGACTCTGAATCCCTCAGCCCGATCTTCCGTTGTTGCTCAAAAAGTTTCTTACGCTCCTTTTGAAAAAGGATGGACGCTTGCCGATCTGATCGATCATCTACCTTTCCGTTTGGGAGAAGCTCAAACCCGTGCAGATTTTGAGTCGCGTGTGGGTCTTACCTACAGTACCGTTCGCCAGTGGGGAAAACGCAAGGAGTTGGGAATTGCCGAGACACCTCTGGATCAAGACGTTGCCATCGAACCGGAAGAACATAAAAAAATGTGGGCGGTTTATCTGGAGCTTGACAGAATGTGTCAGCGTTACGGCATGAGCCTTGATTTTTTGGATTACCTTGCGTCAATTTTTCCGACGGTCAGTGAAATGAGAGAGTCGGCGCAAAAAATAGCTGACGGCCAAAATGAAATCGTTGTGCGCGCACCAAATATCGTTAAAGGAATCGGTTTTCAGTTTCTTAATTATGGTAACTTTGCGGCGGCGTTAAGACGCTCTGGTTTTCGCGGGTTGCTTGGGGAAGAAGTGGAACGTCCGCGGTGGGTGACACTGGCGAGAATAGCTGAATATATTTCAAACAAAGCCGGTGGCGATGAAACGCATCAGAAAGAAATTTACAATTTCTTGGTCATGCTTCGTCTCATTGATGTGATGCCGATGGCCACCGATATTCGAGATGTTTCGGGCACCGTGCTTTCACACAGAGATCCCTCAATCGTTTCCCGTTATCGGTTGAGAATTTATCCTGAAGATCCTGCGTTTCAATATTCGTCCGGCGAGCAGAATGGGTCAGAACTTGTGTCTGCAAGACGTTGGCCCGTTTCTGATGTGCGATCCGGAAAGTTTGATACCAAACTAGAAATTCTGGAAGCGAGAGCAGAGACAATTGAGCAATTTTTGGGATTAAATTATCCGTTGGTAACAGCGAGTGGCGAGGCAACCACCGTTTCTGCACTCAGGGAAAAACTTCAGGGCATTCGAAAACAGCATGCACTTTATCGCGGCGATCTTAATGACTTGTCCTATGATTCTCCTTTGCGTGATGAGAAGGCGAAAAATTATCTTGCCGATTTGAGAAAATTTTATCGCGGCATTGATCGTCTTTTCCATGAATGGCATCTGCTTGTCCACGCGCGCGGCTTGAAGCAGGCCGGCTCTCTCACCATTCCCTATGTGATTGCTCCCAGTGTGCGGGGAGTGACTAAGTCAGCTCAAATGGAGAATGGATTTGTGGCGGTGGTGGTAGATGACCTTCGTGGTTTGCACAACCAACAGACCCTTTTTCATCTGCGCATTGTGATTGCCAAGCTAAGACAAGAAGGAGTGCTGACTGAAAAAGATTTAAAAGACGCGCAAAGAATTGTCACGGAAGTTTCTCCCTATTTCGCTGAATCGCCAGCCGATTTGATGCAGGCAGTGCAGGACAATCTCAAACTGACAGAAATCCTCGCGACCCAACAACTTCCCGTCATAGAGGCGGAGCTAGTTCAACTTCTTGCCGTCAAAACGTTGCCCATTGGGAATGGGAGAGAGCCTTATTATCTCTATGTTCCTTTGTGGGAAAACGACCTCCGACATTTCTACAACGAGACGGAGAGAAAAACATTTGCGGAAAGAGATATCGAAATTGCCGAAGATTATTTTCTGGCGATCCGGCATCCGCATTATATCCATAATGGCAAAAGGCTCGGAGAATTAGTCCGGAAAGTTTATTCAGAAGAGGCGGAGGCCGAAAAGGCACTGGACCGCCTTGAAAGTTTTTTCACGCTGATCGGTGTCAGGACAAATGCTGTTGCTCCGAACGGAACTGCTACGGGCGATATCAAAATTGGAGAGCTCTCCGAACTTGCGTTGAGAAATTACATTGATGCTTTCCCATCGGCGCGTGGATTGAACGTGCCGGTTCCTGTTGTGGAAGCAGTTTTGCAGGAAGTGGTTGATCGCCTCTTGGTACAGCATCCCGAAGCGAGGGGACACAGAACTGTTTTAACGAGAAATTTAAGAAGGGCCGTTGCGGAATACAATCAGGCTGGCGATCGGATAAGTTTTTCAAAACTCGAAGAGACTCATGCACCTTTGCCGCTGGAAGGCATGTTGGCAGAACGGCTTCAGCCTTATGCTCTCGATGCAATGCTTCGACGCGCCTATTTTAATCTTCTGCCTCAACTGCGCCATGGAACAAAACCCACAATCCAGACGTCGTCCCGCCTAAAATCTTTTGTAGACTATCAATGGGAAACAATGGAGCGCTTCAAAAATATGGTGGGAGATGCCACCATCGGTGTTGGAAATTATGTTGAAAGAAAATATGGACAACACGCAAACCTCATCGACAGAGTCGCTCTTGCAAGGCTGGTCCTCTTTTATTTGAATAATCGGATTTTGGGATTTCTTCCCGTGGCGTTGGACGAAGCAATTATAGATGAAGTGAGTCGCCACTTTGCCCCTCTTCAAGAGGTGAGGGAACTCGCGATCCGGTCGTACCGGATTTTATTAAACAATTATCTCCGTGAGTTGGTGCAAAATCTCAAAGAGGGAGACGAATTGATTTTGTTGTCGCTGGATGCGATTGCAAAAACATCAAAGGCCGCCACGAAGGATGCCTTCCTCGCAGAAGTGGCGAAGGATCTTCAGATGACTCCGGAGTTAGTTGCCGAGGGGACAAAAGATTACGAGGCGATAGCTCCACTGCTTGGGCAAAAAGTGGCGAGGCGTTTCATGCCCGAGGCCGTGGATGCGGCATACGCACTTGTTCAAGACCGTCTGAAAAAAGAAAAAGCGGATAAAAAAAAGAAGACCGAAAAAGAAGTTCGTGAATTGGAACAACGTTGGGAGAAAAGCCGTGCGGAGATAGAGGCGGTCCTTGTTCTTCCCGTTCCGGTTGTTCCCGCTTTCACTCCGGTTGATGTGACCGAGTGGAGAGGATCGCAGACAAGACGAGACGATTACAATCGTGTTCTGAAAAAGAGAAAAACGGATTTCGACGCAATTGCCCATGCATTGGATACAGAGGGAAGAAGACTGGATGGAGCAAAAGGCGCCCACACGGCTTTAAAACGAGGCACCGATAAACTGATTCCGCTCTTTCTGTCCTTAGACCGTACTACAAATGCCGAAGCGGTGACAAAAACCACTGATGAAATGGGACAAAAACTGGAACAGAGAACAGCAGAGGTAGTAGCCGCAAGGGCTAGTCTTGCCGCGCGCCGAGAAAGAGTGTTGGCGGATTTGGGCGCCATGCATGAGAGTTTTAAGGCGGATGCTCAGGCACAGCCATTGCTGGCCACTGCATCAAGAATGGTGGATGCTTTAAGCCGGCAAAAAATATTGCAAAAAAAAATTGATGATCGTGATGAGGTATTGGTAAAAGAATACGAGGAAATCATAATTTTAGCAGAAGCACGCTCATCCACTTTCGAAAATATTTTGGAAATGGGCACCCGTCGAAGAGTTTTTTTGAAAACACATGATGAAGAAAAGGCGAGGGAAGATACAGAGACAGAGAGTTTGAACAGAGAAAATGAAAGATTTCCAGATGTAGATGCAACACTGAAAACATTGCGTGAACTTGCCGGAAGAAGCGTTGTACATCGTGAAGCATTGTCTTCCTCGGTGAAAAACCTTGAAGAGGCGAGTCAAGCTGTGTCAGAGGGAAGAGATGTAAAACTGCAACGCAGGGCCGCTTTACAACTTTCCATCAACAATTTGCGGGAACGGTTTGAAACATGGGTGAGCCGCGTTACTCCAAGACCTTTTCGCGCAATTCCTTTCATGCCCGAAATTCCTTCCGCTCCCTATTTGATAAAAAATGGAACAAGACAGATTTTTGGAATTCATGTTTCCGACTCCGCAGAGTTAAAAGGAAGGCTTCATTCTGCGCGACATGGAATTGAAGCATGGATTGACTCAAATCTGACAAAACGATTTTTTATTTTTACGGCACATGGCACTTTTCTTATCGAAGATATGTATAGTGAAGAGGTGATTCGTTGGATTCGTTCAAACGAGAGAAAAACCTTAAAAGTCAGAGATATTTTAGGAGAGGAGATTGTTTTAACTGCCGATGATGTTGTGTTGTTACAAAATAATCCAGCACAATTTGCCGCATGGGAAGCGGCGAAAAAAGAAAATCCCCCGCAGAATATCTATGTCCGTTTTCTTGAAAATTTCCGATTGCTAACAAAAGAAGGCTCCGATGATATTTATGTTTTCGT
>JACRBV010000067.1 GCA_016213065.1 Deltaproteobacteria bacterium | reverse complement strand
GCTATCCATCACGATTATGACAAAATGCCCAATGGAAATATCATTGCGATTCTCTGGTCAAAGCACAAAAGGCCGGATGAGGTGGAGGGTGGGATACCCAATACAGAATATGAGGGAGGGGTGATTTTAAGTGAGACGATTGCCGAGATAGAGCCATCAGGAAAAATTGTCTGGAAGTGGGTTGCCGAAGATCACCTGAAGGCAGAGGAATATCCCGTGTGTCCTTTGGATTACAGGAAGAGATGGCTACACGCAAATTCCATACAGTTTCTTTCCTCCGACAATCCCATTTTCACGGGTAAGGAATTGATACTGGTCTCTTTACGTCAACCTTCTGCGTCTATTATTATTGATAAGGGTTCCGGAAATATCCTATGGAGATACGGCGGCTATCTCGAGGGTGAATGGGCACGACTTGGACATCAACATTCTTTTGATATGATCGGAGCAAAAATCGGAGGCAAGGAATTGCCCGGGTATGGAAATCTTCTTGTCTTTGATAATGGCATGCACAATGCCGCCATTGAAGACTGGGGTTTGCCGCGTTCAAAAGTGGTCGAGATTGACCCAAAAACCAAGAAAGTGGTTTGGGCCTTCACACACCATGAAGAAAAATTTGCAGGTTGGATGCCCCCTGAATTTAAATTCAATTCCCCATATATAGCCGGGGCGCAAAGGCTTCCCAATGGTAACACCTTAATCTGTGAGGGGGCATCTGGCAGAATTTTCGAGGTTACAAAGGGTGGGGAAATTGTATGGGAGTTTATTAATCCGGAAAGAAGAGCTCTGTTTAGAACGTATCGGTACGGACCCGACTTTGCGGGTTTTATGGGTAAGGGTTTACCCAAACCAGATTAGAAAGGGGGCAATATGGCGTGGCAAAGACTTTGTATAATCTTTTTTTGTCTTCTGTTTGCGTACACTTTTTTGCAGATGGGTTATGGTGAGGAGACCGTCGGGAAAAAGGAAATCGGGTCAACGTATAAACCAAATAGGCTGATGAACGGTGGTTTTGAGGAGGCAAAAGAAAACAAACCAAATTACTGGAAATTTTTTGGTCATGGTGAGGAGCTCCTTTTCGATGGCAATGACCATATTGAGGGTGCACACTCAATGCAAATTCATCTTAAGCAATATTCAAAAGAAGGAGTTCGTTTACAGCAGGAGGTCGAAGTGGAAGTTGGAAAAAGATATGACTTTGGTGGAAAGATGAAGGCTAACCTTGAAAAAGGATTCGCAAACATTATGGTCATTTTGTTAGATAAAGAGAGGAAGGAAATAGCAACGTATGCTCTCCCAAAACCCGGTGTTAATAATGACTGGATTTCTCAAAACATGTGGTTTCAGTCGCCCAACGGCGCTGATGTGGCAAAAATCATATGTTTTGTAAAAGGGAGCGGGAAGGCATGGTTTGATGATATCTATTTCAGTGCAAAAATTAGAGGGGGTTATTAGTGAAAGATAATTTCAAACTAAAGGATTTCTCAACATGACGAGAAGAACAAAGTTGTTTATCGCGTTTTTCTTACTTGCCATCCTACCGATGTTTATTGTTGGCACTTGGATGGCGTCAACTGCCAAAAAAAAGTTAGAGCAGATCCAATTTCTCCATCTCGAAAGCATCTCGGATACGAAGGTCACAAAAATTGAAGAGTTTTTTAATGAGTTGAAAAGGGAGCTTCGCGTAGCACAGGATTATTATAGCATCAAAAAAAATCTTCCAGTTCTCACCCGGTTTAAGCAGGACAAGACAAACCCAAACTATATCGCGGCCCAAAAAATGCTGGATGGCCAGATGAAAACACTGCAAAAAGAAGGTTTCTTTTTCGATGTTATGCTGGTTCGCCCCGACGGAAAAATTGCCTATACGACGGCAGATCAGCATCAGACAATGGATCTGGGGCACTCTCTACCCGATCCAGACGGGAAAGCCTTTGAAAAGGGGAAAAAGGGATTTTATTTTTCGGAGATCTTCAGAAATCGTATCGAAGACGGCAAATTTACAATCTTGGCCACGGCGCCTCTCCACGATTTCAACGGAAAATTTATCGGGGTATTCGCTCTTGAAGTAAATATGCAACCTGTTTATGCACTGTTTCAGGATTTTGTTGGATTGGGTAAAACGGGAGAGACCCTGATTGTAAAAAAAATGGGGGACCGAATCCTGTTTTTGAACCCCCGGCGTTACGATCCGGAGGCGGCTCTGGAAAAAACCGTCCTGATCGGTGACAGATACGCCATTCCTGCCCAGAAAGCGGCTCTGGGAGGAAAGGGGTTTGGGCATGCGACTGATTATCGGGGCAAAAAAGTTATCACGGCTTGGCGGTATATCCCCTCTTTGGATTGGGGGCTCGTGACAAAAATAGATGAAGAAGAGGCTTTTGCTTCCGTAACCGCTTTAGAGCATCAGCTGACACTGGCTTTAGCCGTCCTCTTAATTTTAACAATCTTGGCGGCTTACGTTTTGGCAAGGGCCGTTTCCGATCCGATATTAAAATTGACAAAAGCCGCAGAGAGGATCAGCCAAGGAAATCTGGATTACAAAACGGGCATCAAAAGCGGTGATGAAATTGGAAAACTGGCCCATGCCTTTGATGCGATGACACAACGTCTGAAACAAACATTGGTTTCACGCGATGTTCTTGCTGTCGAAGTAGAGGAGCGAAAACGTCTGCAATCGGAATTGAAAACCACACTTTACAGCATTGGCGATGCGGTCATGTCCATGGATATTTCTGGTCGTGTGGTAATGATGAATCCGATTGCGGAACAACTGACCGGTTGGAGTGAAGCCGAGGCAAAAGGCAGATCGCTTGAAGAAATATTTCGCATCGTTAATGAAGAAACGCGCGAGACCGTTGAAAGTCCCGTGACGCGTGTCCTGAAAGAAGGCGTTATTATCGGACTGGCAAATCATACCATTCTGATTTCACGCGACGAAAGAAAGGAACGGCCCATAGGCGACAGCGGTGCGCCAATCTTCGACAAGGATGGCAAGGTTGTTGGAGTTGTTTTGATATTCCGCGATCTGACAAAGGAAAAAGAGGCCGAAAAAACGCTTAAAGAAGCGACGGAAATAAAATCAAAATTTACCTCCATAGTTTCCCATGAGATTAGAAATCCTTTGACCACGATCAAAAGCGCCATTGAAAATCTCAAAGACGGGATAAGCGGGACACTCAATGAAAAACAGAGTCGGGTGGTGGAAATTGCCGATTGCAATGCCGACCGACTCGCACGCCTGGTAAACAATGTTTTGGATTTTCAGAAAATGGACTCAGGCAAAATGAAATACGATATGCGCGAAAATGATATTTGTGATGTTGTGAGGGAAGTCCAAAAATCCATGGCCGTTTTGGCAAATGAAAAAGGTTTGAATGTTACGGCAAAATTGGATGAAAAACTGCCGAAGATAAGATTTGATAAAGACAGGATCGTTCAGGTGCTGACCAATCTGGTTGGCAATGCCGTAAAATTCACGGAAAAGGGCGCTGTCTCTGCTGTTGTGGAGCAGAGGGATAACACCGTGCATGTTATGGTGCAAGATACGGGTCCGGGAATTAAAACGGAAGACATCCCAAAACTTTTTCAAACATTTGAGCAATTGGACAGCACAAGAGACAAGAAAAAAGGTGGCACAGGTTTAGGTTTGGCCATTTCCAAAGAAATTATTCTGTCCCACAAAGGAAAAATCTGGGCCGAATCAGAATTTGGCCTAGGATCCACATTCCATTTTACACTGCCTTTATAAAGAATACCCATTGAAATCATTGTCGGGGTGATAGGATTTGAAACTACGGCCCCCTGCTCCCAAAGCACCAAAGATTTTATCGGGAGTTCTAATAAATATCATTCGCACCCATGCCAAGCAAAATATGGACTTCTTTGACTTTGTCGTTAATCACATCGCCATTACCGAATGCCTTTTTCCAACAGACTGCACTCTTTAAGCAATTGGGGATCTTGAGCGGCCAGTTGTTTCAGGGTTGGCAGAAGGGCGATGGCTTTTTCCCTGTGCCCCTGATCCTGCATCATCTGTGCTTTGACCATGGCAATGCGAAATAAATAAGGGCGCGCGGCATCCGGCGGAATGTTTTTTAAAATTGCCTCTGCGTCCACAAAATGCTTTGCGACTTTCTCATGTTCTTTTTTGTGAAAATAAATTTCACCAAGGCTTATCTTTGCCAGAACGAGAAGCATCCCGGACAGATTTGTTGCCAAAGCGGAATCAAAATGAACAACGGCTTCATCCCATTGTTTCAATTCCTTCAAATAAAGCCCTTGGCGGATCATGAGTCCTTTCATGGTTGAGGCATATTCTTCTTCGCGATTTAAAAAGGAGCTGGCTACCAGAGAGGATTTGTCTTCCTCTAAAGCCAATTCCGGTTTGTCGCTGTCGTGATAAATTTCGGCCTTGGCCATGTGCGCTTTCATCAGCCATTTTCCCTGTCCCGTTTTTTTGGCCAAGACAAGCGCTTCCTCCGCATATTTGCCGGCGGCTTCATAGTTTTTCAAATACCGCTGACATTCAGCCAGCGTGAGATAAGTCTCCACAAGGGCATAGATGTTTTTTTCGTCTCCTTTTATTGTTTCAATTTTATCCAAAAGCACCGTTGCCGCTTCTGCATATCTTCCCCCGGCCTTCAGCACACGCCCCAATTCGTTGTTACGGCGGACACCGGAGAATTCCCCCTGCAAATTCTTTTCTAGTTCGAGTGATTTACGGAAGATGGCTTTCGCCTTTTCAAGGTGTTCCTTTGTTTTTTCTTTTCCCTCGCATGACTCAAGATAGTGGAAAAAACCTTCGTGATTTTTCAGAAAAATAAAGTGTGGGGCGATGTTTCGGCCTCGGTAGAGGGCCAATCCTTTTTGAATTAGCTTTAGAGCTTCTTCTCTTTTTCCCTTTTCAAGCAGGACAGCAGACATTTTTTCATAAAGGATGATTTGCCATAAGCGGGTTCCATTTGAGAGATTTTTTTCGATCAACTTTAAAGCTGATTCAAAACAATGTTCCGCCTCTTTATATTTTCCGCGGTTATGATAATTGGCAATGAGGAGATTGAGGATATAGATTTTCAATTTTGGAAGCTCTTTGGGTGATAATTCAAGGGCCTTGTTCAATAACTGCCGCGCTATCAGTAATTGCCCCTGATTCATTTTCAGTCTCCCGAGGTGGATCAGATGATAAATGGCTTTACATTTGTCCGTGCCGAAACCAAAATGCAGGGAAGCTAGGGTTTTGTTTTTGTCCGCAAAATGGGTGGCCAAAGCGTCGTGAAGCAATTGACGTTTTTTTTCTTCGAGTGTTTCGTAGATAATCATGGGGGCCAGCGGATTGACGAATTCAAAGGACTGTAATTTTTCATGATGGGTCAGCCACCGGGTATCCACGAGGTTCAAAAGCGTTTGTCCCAATGTTAATGCAGGAAAAAAACGGGAAAATTCCTCAAAACGGGGCGGGGGTGACAGGCCGAGCGTATTCCAAACAGCCATCCAGCAAATGACGTCTTGTTCCGTCTTCGTCAGTTTGCTGAACTGGGATAAAAGCCTCTCTTGTGTCGGCTGTGTTCCGCCATGATAGATCAGACTGCCTTCAAGGTTCGGCTCCTCCCATTCGGAAAAAAGAATTTTGCCGGAGGGATCGAAGACGAGCAATTCCCCGCCGGCGTCGAGTTCTTCCAACGCCGCACGAACTTCCAGAGGGACACCCAATGTTTTTGAATAAAAAGATTTCAGCCAGCGTTCAGGGATAGTGCTGTTGGAGAAGGCGGGTGTACTCGCAAGATATTCCCTCAATTCGTCAATGGAAAAGGGTTTGAGTTCAAACGATCGGAAATGCTCTGCCTCCACGGGGACGGCGTCGCAGGGATATTTCGTGCTCGTAAAAAAAAGCAGGACGGGTTTTTTAAGTGCGCCTTCCCGCAAAAGGCGGCCTGTTGCCGAAAGGATTCCATATATCTGAAGATGATCCGCCAGATTTTGCAGAGCCAAATCCAGATTGTCGATAAGAATTAACACCGGTTTTTCCCCGGAAACAAAATCGCGATGAATTTTTTCCGACCAGCGCGTCAGCCATTCTTCAGATGCCGGCAATTCCAGATGATGCAGGGTGATTTTTTCCAAAACATGGGTTGCATATTCTTTCAGCGTTTTTAAAAGATGCGTTTTACCCATTCCTGTCTCTCCGCCGATACAGACAACGGGGGTCTTTGCTGTTTTACATTGGCTCAAGCCATCCATGTAAGCCTTCAGCGTATCTTGTATGCCGGCACGGCCGATGTGCCTGTCCCTTTCAGGGATCAGATAGCTGGAAGGGGCGCGGGAGGTTGTAGAAAAAGCGTCCGGCAACTGTGTCCTTAATGCATTGATGACTGCGCGGGCATGCGGATAAAATCGGTCTTCCGGATCTTTTGCAAGCAAGCGGAGAATAATCGTATTCAAAAATTCGGGGATGGATTCGTCGTAATCGGTCAACGGCGGAGGAGGGGTTTCCTGACGGATCAATTCAGCCAGTTTTTCCATATTTCCTTTGCATTGTTTCCGCTGTTTGAACGGAAAGACGCTGGTGATGCAGTAATAGGCTGTTGCCGCAAATTCGAAGAGATCGGCACGGGCGTCGATTTTTTCTGTCTGAGAGAGAGCCACTTCCGGGGCGATGAAAGAAGGTGTACCGCGCGGTTTGAAGTTGAAAATCCCTATCGACAGAGCGGCGCCGAAATCAATCAGCTTCGGACACGGTTTCCCGTTGTTCGTAGTCATCAAAATATTTTGTGGTTTGATGTCCAGATGAAGAAGGTCGTGGCGATGAACGCAGTCGATGGCTTCCAAAATTCCTATCAATACGCCTATTTTTTCGGGAACGGGCAGAGAAATGAGCGCTTGAAACAAACTCTTACCCTCAATGAATTCGGAGACGATGTAAAAACTACCCTTGTGATAACCCAAGTCAAACATTTGGGCGATGTTCGGATGGTTTATTCCCATGGCGATGTGAAATTCTTCCCGGAACTTGGCCGCCTTTTTCCGAAACAACGTTTCCACTTCTTCCTCTGTTTTCGGGAGAGAACCTTTTGTGCGAAGATGGGCGAGAGCGGCGTCTTTATTTAAAACTTTGAGGGCGCACTTTCTGTTATGGTTGTTGATGTCTTCAGCGAGATGGATAATGCCATTGCCGCCTTGGGCTATGTTGGTTTTTAAAATGCGATAATTCCCGATAATTTCACCCGCGGTAATGTCCATAACATGCTGTCTACTCCGGAATAGCGAAAAACACAATTATCAACAGTCTCCCCATTTTTTGCACAACTTTTGAGACAGGTGTCGCAAAACTGATACACTTCCGCACACATACACCCCTTTCATCTTTTCCCTCAACTGTATGATTTTTAACACGATATGACTTTTCTCGCACATGGCACGGAGATTGCTTTATAAAAAGAAAAAATAAAAACAAAAAATCGCACAACTTTTTTATCGAAACACCGAAGACTTTAAAAGAAAGGGGAAAAAATCTTGACTTTGTTTTTTGAAAAATTTAGTCATAGCGCTCATCAACACAGGAGGTGCTTATGCAAGAAAACGAAAGAGAACCGCTCGTATAATTTTTGTAGTTATTTCCTTATTTTTTCGAATAACCGATTGGAATCCATCTCAACATGCTGAAGAAAAATACAATTAATCCTGCAATCAGGGATGTGTGGGTTGTTGCCCGAATTATTTGGCTTACTTTAGGATTTAACCTTGGACTTTTCTTGTACACCTATAGTGCTTTTCTTTTTGAAAAATTTATGCCGCTGGGCAGTTCAAAAGCATTGCAATTAACCATCTTGCTCAGCATCGTCATGGATATTTTCGTCATTGTAATTGAAGTCCCCACCGGTGCCATTGCTGATTATCTTGGAAGAAAGAAAATTATTATACTCAGCTTTATTTTGCTTGCATTAACCAATTTTCTTAGAGCATGGCTCCCATTTGTTTTAGCCATCCAAAACATTTTCATTCTCGCAGTACTGGCTTCCATTATTTACACCCTCAGCTTTACTTTTTATAATGGATGTTGTGTTGCATGGATGGTTGACAGCATTCGCGAAAGAAATATCCCCGAGGGGCATGCTCCGTTATTGTCCCGTTCTTGGGGTTACATGTTTTTAGCTCAAATTGTTGGCGCGATCATCGGGTTGCTTCTGTATCTCAACAACTATATTTTCTATGCTTTTAGCCTCGGATTCATGAGTGCATTATTATGTGCCTTATTCTGTGTTGTTTTTATGAAGGAAACAAAATCAATATCATTTCACGAAGGAAAAATTGATCTAAAACACTCTTATGCAGAACTCATATCTATCATTAAGACCGGTGTCGGGCTTGTGTTAAAAGTTCCAGCACTTCTGTATTTGTTGCTAGCTTATTCCATTTTTAAGTTTGCGTCGGATCTAATCAGTTATTTGGCTCCGGTAGCTTTGCAGGCAAACTTGGGTACAAAGACACTGAATTATTACTGGTTTCTGGTTGTCTTCCTTGGTTTGTTAATGGCATTTTTGGGATCCAAATTGATGGAAAAAATAAACGCCAAGGACGGTGGTGTTCGAAAAACAAGTAATGCCCGCTTATGGGTTTATTACGTCCTCGTTAATCTGTTGATTGGTTTATTTGTCATCGGTTTGGGTTTAAAGAGTCTTAATAGCAAATTGCCGTTGGTTTTATTTATGACAACCATTGTGACATGTCGTTTTGGTTACGGTTTTCTCTCACCTGCCTACAACACGCTTATAAATGCTTACATCCCTCCGGAAAATTCAAAACAAAGGGCAACTATTTTGTCATTGGGGAGCATGATAGTCAGCATTTTGGCTATTTTTCTAACGTTGCCCTCCAGCGGTCCCGATGGCAAAGCAACAACGGTTGGATGGATCCTGCCGGGCTCACTGCTTGTGTTTATGACCGTGGGTATTCACATTCTCATGCGCCGATATCAGAGAAAAATTGGAGAAATTCCGTCTGCCGTAGTAGCACCCGTCGTTCAGGAGGGATAGAGTGGACAGTTTGCGTTTTGTAAAATTCTTTCGTCGCTCCATCCGCAACAAATTCATTCTTGTCCTGCCCCTGACGGTCATAATTTGTCTGGGTCTTCCCTTCACACTCAGCATTGTTTCATTGCGTCAACAAATCACCGAACATTTTATCAAAGTGGGCAAACATCACATCAACCTCTTGGAAAAACAATTTACCGACCCCTCAAAAGAAAAACTTTATGAGGAAGCCATATTTGGCCATGACATGCTTTATTTGGAAATCAAAGGGAGTCATGGGGAAAGAGAATTTCTTCGGACTCTGAAAGAAGGCTTGCAATATGAACATCGCTTTACAAAAGAAATTTTTCCAAAAACGGATTCCATAACGGTGAAAAAAATGGTGGTTGATGGGGAATCCGTTTTGGAGTTTACGAAAGATGTCGGAAAAGAAAAATTGATCGTGGGCATATCCCTCTCAGAGCTCAATCAATTACTATTGCAACAAACAGTAACAATCCTCTTGATCAGTTT
Source organism: Deltaproteobacteria bacterium (assembly GCA_016213065.1). Classification (NCBI taxonomy): domain Bacteria; kingdom Pseudomonadati; phylum Myxococcota; class Myxococcia; species Deltaproteobacteria bacterium. The sequence goes on along the minus strand of JACRBV010000067.1, from coordinate 283 downwards.
GTTGGCAACAGGTTCTCTCATTATTGTCATTATTTTGATGTCCTACTTTATCACTCGACCCATGATCCAGCTGACTCAGGAAACAGAGGCGATTGCAACAGGGCAACGAAAACTAATTCCAATATCTCCACAAAGACCTCTTGACGAAGTAGGACAGCTTGCTGAAACCGTAAACCATCTTGTAGGACAAATTGACAATTGGGAAGAAACAGCAAAGAAAATGGCGGCCGAAGCCGCCATCGGAAAAATCGCCACCCAAGTTGCGCATGACATTCGTGGGCCG
>JACRBV010000066.1 GCA_016213065.1 Deltaproteobacteria bacterium | reverse complement strand
AAATAGAAAAATCCCCGTGAGTTACAGTCGTAGCAATAAGCTTTCTTAAAATTAAAAGCCCTAAAACCCCTTCATCCTCCACGCCCACCAATGGTACTCCGTCTGAGGAATCTGAGGAATCTGTCGGTAGTACGGTTTTCCATCTGGAATGGGAAAATTCAGGTAAGTTACAGTTACATCAACAAGCCATCTTAAAATTAAAAGCCCTAAAACCCCTTCACCCTCCATGCTCGCCAATGGTACTCCGTCTGAGGAATCTGCTCCGTCTGAGGAATCTGTCCATGCTCGCCAATGGTACTCCGTCTGAGGAATCTGCCAATGGTACTCCGTCTGAGGAATCTGATGTGATGAATCTGATGAATTCTGATGATGAATCCGTCTGATGAATTTCTTTGTCTGATGATTTTCTTGATTGACCTGAAAATGTACAGCGTTGCGCACCCCGATGAAGACATGCTGGATTTCTAAGATATTCCGTTTGACTTCCCTGTCTGGTGTTAGTATTGGCTAACGCCGCATGGAACAAAGTGGAACAAATCCGAAAATCCTGCTGGTCGGAAACCCGAATGTCGGGAAAAGCGTTATTTTTGGCTGGCTTACAGGCGCTTACGCCATGGTTTCTAACTACCCCGGTACCACCGTTGCCGTGTCTAGGGGAACCACCACGCTGTCGAACGTCACCTATGATGTGATCGACACCCCCGGGATCAACTCGCTCCTCCCAATGTCCGAAGATGAATGTGTCACGCGCGATTGTTTGTTGGAGACGCCCGCCATTGTCATTCAGGTGGCGGATGTCAAAAATTTACAGCGCGCCCTTCCCGTCACTCTGCAATTACAGGAAATGAATTGTCCCATGATGCTCGTCATTAATATGTGTGATGAGGCGGAAAGAGCCGGTATCAAAATTGATGCGCGCAAACTGGAGAGGGAGTTGGGTATTCCGGTTATCATGACAGTGGCTGTCAAAAAAATAGGGTTGGACCAGATCAAAAAAATGATGGGCGAAGTCAAAGTGCCCCGTTATGCTTTCCGGTATTCGGAAAATTTTCAGAATGCGGTGGATCAGATTGAGGCGATATTGCCTTCCAACATCGTCGGAAGAAAAGCTGTGGCCGTTATGTTGGCGTCCGGGGATCGTCGTTTAAGTCATCAATTGTTTCCAAAGCTTCCCGACACAACGCGGGAAAAAATAGAGGAAATCGTACGCAAATTGGCGACCCAATATGCAGAGCCTGTCAATTTTCTCATGAGCCGGGAAAGAGTGGCGGCGGTGCAAAGTCTTTTGACCGGAACGATACAACAGCAAACAAAGGGACGTCCCCTCGGGGCATGGCTTTCCCACTACACCATGCATCCTTTTTGGGGTTTTGTTTTTTTGGCCGGCATTTTGTGGTTGGTCTACAAATTTGTTGGAGACTTTGGTGCGGGCATGGCGGTTGATTTCATCGAAAACGGCATTTTTGCAAAATATATTTCTCCGGGTGCTATTCATTTGGCCGACAAAATTTTTTATTTTGACCACGTGCATCTTGTGGAAGAGGGAAGGGTCATCGGTACCTACACGCTGGGGGCCGCCGGCGCTCCTTTCTGGCTCCGTCTGCTTCATGACATGTTTGTCGGTCCCTACGGTCTTGTGACGATGGGACTCTCCTACGGTTTTGCGATTGTGTTGCCCATTGTCACCACATTTTTTATCGCCTTCAGTATTATGGAAGATTCAGGATATTTACCGCGTCTGGCGGTCATGGTGAATCGCGCTTTCAAGTGGATGGGGCTCAACGGCAAAGCGGTGCTTCCGATGGTGTTGGGACTGGGTTGCGATACCATGGCCACGCTAACCACGCGCATTCTGGAAACCCGCAAACAACGGACAATTGTGATTCTTCTGCTGGCGCTGGCGGTTCCCTGTTCCGCTCAGCTCGGTGTCATTCTGGGAATGTTCGGTCAGATGCCGCTTTGGACTTTCTGGGTTTGGCTTGGAGTTTTGATCGGGGTTATGTTTTTTGTCGGTTTCGCTTCCAACAAAATTATCAAGGGAGAAGGAAATGCTTTCGTCATGGAAATTCCACCCATGCGCCTGCCGCAGTTTAAAAATGTCGCTAAAAAAGTTTTCTCACGCATGGAGTGGTATATTAAGGAGGCGGTCCCGCTATTTCTACTTGGTACGTTAATCCTGTTTTTGCTCGATGCTTGCAACGCACTTGTATATATCCAGCGTTTTGCAAGTCCTCTCGTGGTGCATGTGTTGGGACTTCCAGAACAGGCCGCAAACGCTTTTCTTATCGGATTCTTACGTCGTGACTACGGGGCGACCGGTTTCTTTGACATGTTTTCCCGCGGACAACTCGATGTGGTGCAGGCGCTTATTGCGCTTGTTGTGATCACGCTGTTTATCCCATGTGTTGCAAACATTTTTATGATGATTAAGGAACAGGGTATTAAAACGGCGGTTAAAATGACGTGCTTCATTGTTCCGTTTGCATTTTTTGTGGGAGGAATTTTACGATGGATATTGAAATGAACGCAATTTCCAAACGTGTAGGATGCCCTTTGTGCGGTTTTTTATTTGGGAAACTGGAAGCCGCGTGTGGCGGATGCATCTTGTCCAAAAGGTGTGGCATGACCCGATGTCCCAATTGCTATTATGAATTTGTCGAAGAATCGAAATTTTTTAACAGTGTGAGGAGATTAGAACTCATTTCAAAATCTCCTCGTCAACGAAACGCTGGATTTTTGAGCGAGACAAGGAAGATGAGCAGAAAACTCGGAGGCGTAGCCATAGCTACGTTGACGAGTTTTCTGCGAAATCTGACGCGGTCGTAGCCAAAAAGCCAGCGTTGCAGTAGAGGAGGTTTTGAAATGAGTTCTAAGGAAAACAATTCGGAAAAAATGAGCCTTGATGAAATCAAGGACCACATTCTTGTGCGTCTCTGGTTGAATCGCGAGAAGGGGACGGAAGAAAAAGACCATTGCCTTGCCCTCGTTGATGAGACAACAAAACAAAAAGCAACTGCCGAACTGATTTCTGACGGATTTCTGCAGAAACAAAATGGTGCTTTATCCTTTCGCCCGAAAGGAGAGACGATTGCGCGGAACCTTGTGCGCCGTCATCGTTTATCGGAGCGCCTTTTCGGCGTGATTTTTAATCTTTCTGAAGAAGCCATGCAGGCGATGGCTTGCAGAATGGAACATGAAACGGTTCTGACCGCCGAAGCGGTGGACGGGATTTGTTCTTTTTTGGGTCATCCGCCTACCTGTCCGCATGGAAGACCCATTCCTCCCGGTGAGTGTTGTAAAATGTTTGTGGACGCGGTCAAACCTTTGGTCATGCCGCTCTCCGGCGGCGATGTGGGAGAAAATTACAAAATTGTGTTTATGTCTCCCAAATATCATGCGTTGCTGGAACGTCTAAGCGGTCTCGGGGTCACTCCGGGAGCGCTCGTGCATCTGGCAAGTCTCAGCCCCGCTTTTTTGATACGCGTTCAAGAGACAGAAATCGCCATAGATCAAGACATCGCCGAAGGCATTTTCGTTGTCCAGCAGAATAGGTGACCGTGTTTTATATTTTTTTTTGATCTTTGACGGCTTGGGCCAATGCTTTTGCATCATTACTCAAAGAGAGTTTTTTCTGATAGACCATCAACTTCTCAATTAGAGTTTCTCGGAGCGCTATAATTTTTTTGTAAGCTTCAGCCACGGTCATGGAACTTTTCGGCAAAAGAAAATGGCAAGCCTCCTTATGGAGTGTCCCGCCCTGAAGACTGATTAAAAGTGTTTCCACATTAAGGCCACCATCAAACTGGGCTCCGGCCTGAATCAAATTTTCAATTTCAAAATGAGGGACATGCGAAAGAATCCAGTCGAGATCAAAAAGGTCTTTTTCCGAACAGCGGCTTATCAGGCACGCCGCTTTCATGGCGAACAATGTGGGTAAATCGGCAACCCAGATTTTGTCTTGGGTTTGAATGGCCTTTCCTGTCGCGTGCAAATGCTCGTCCAAAACAATGTCAATGGTGAAAGGATGTCCGCGAAACTGCGCGTCGGCATGATAATAGTTTGGCGTGGTTCTTTCATTTGTCAGGAGTGCTCCCTTGTTTTTCAGGGATTTCGCGGCGAGTGTGGCGGCACGATGCGCGGTTTCGTCAACGGCAAACAAATCCAGATCATCGGAGCGGCGGTGCTTCGCGTAATAACCGGCCAATGCGGTTCCACCCACCAGCCAAAGTCCCTCGCCGCAACCCGAAAAAATATGATAGAGCGCCTCACGCAGTGCGGGGGGAGTAGTGCTTCCGGAAATGCGGGAAGCGGGTTTTATATTTTGTAAAGAGGCCATACAATTTCCAATTGTTTGCGACGGATTGGTTTAATATATTTTTTATACTTGTCGAAAAGTAGAAGCACTTTTTTTCCGGCAACGGCTGTTGCCTCCCTGAAACCCAAAACCTGACTCAGGCGTGCAAGTGCAGGTAAACGGCCCTGCACAAGTGCCTGTACAAAATTTT
>JACRBV010000065.1 GCA_016213065.1 Deltaproteobacteria bacterium | reverse complement strand
GGTCGAGATCTACGACTGTTTTGAAAGCAAGAAGCTGGAAGCGGGCAAGAGAAGCCTGGCCTTTGCCCTGGCATTTCAATCCCCGGAAAAGACCCTGACCGACGACGAAGTGAACCCGGTTTTCGACAAGATCGTAAAAGCGCTGGGCGACAAATACGGCGCGACGCTCAGAAGCATTTGAAGTAAATGTTGCCATGCAAAGACAGGGAAAATGTACATGGATGGACAGGATGAGCAGGATAAAAACATAAAGCCCCAGTCAGTTTTCACGCAAAGGCGCGAAGTCCGCAAAGAAAAGATAATAGCGTTGTTGTTCTCTGCGCTCCTCTGCACAGTGTCAACGTGATCGTCCACCCTCTACAATTTACGTCGGGACAGGTGTGTAAAGAATTTCATTATCTTGTGAGGCTCTCCAACATTCCTAAAATAGTCTTGTTATCTGATTGACAATAATATGGCTGATATCAAAATCCGAACATCGTCTGACGTGAGGTTTTCAAGGCGTTTTACGGTTGGAGATTTCAACTCGATCGTAAAAGATTTTGATTTGGTTGGATCTTTAATGTCTTTACAAAAACTTGGTGCGTTGATGGGAAATCAGGTTTGGGTTAACGCAAATATTGAGTTTGAATTTTTTAACTCTCCAAAAATCAAACTTAAGGCGGGAATGCTAACGAAAGATTTTGTGTCTTTTTTCGCAAAACAAGTTTTGCTGAATTGCGAAAAAAAAGATGTTCAATACAATGATGTTGATCTTCTGAATTTAATTTATTTGTATGGCAATCTTGAAATAGACTTGCATGATATAAAGTCAAACGGCGAAATAAAAGAAAAGGGCTGGTTGTGGATGATTAGAACAATTAATCACCAGTGGCATTATCTGAGATCGCCATCTAATATTGTGGCTAGATATTTCTGGATCTTTTCAAAAGTTTTTGAGCGTAATGGTGAGTTGGGCGCAATGCTAAATCAGGCATTAGGCATTGAAATTATTAAGGCAATGAAAATCGGTGTTTGTCTTTATGCCAATTTTAGCTTAAGAGAAGATGGGGAGTTCGTCACCTCGTTTTTGATGAGTAACCATACAACCCCTCAGATCGAATCTCCCAAGCGGTTACTGACGGAAGAAAATATTCTCAGGTTCCTTGATGTTTTTGCGGTAACCCCTGAACAGTTCAGGGAAGAATCTGAAAAATACGAGTTGGCTGAAGCAACTCTGAAAAAGTATGAGTTCAATCCTTTAAAAAGGTTTCCTTATTAAAATAAAGTCAGAAAATGAAAATGAGCGGTATATCATTCCTTCCCTCCCCGATTTCCTCTACGGTTCTTTTGAGGGCTTGTATTATGTTTTACTTGATAAACTTGATATGAGGGAGAAGGGTAGGTTGTTGGAGGAGATTGGAGCAGTTTTTGAAACGTATGTTGGTGAACTTATCAAACAAAATAATATTGATGTTTGGAGCCGGGCGAAAGTTTTTTCAGAAAAAACTTGTAAAATTGGTGGTGATGAATGGAAAAGCGCTGATTGGATTTTGGTCTCAGATGAGTATGTTTTTCAAATTGAATGCAAAAAGAGAAAAATTGATAACTACGCAAGGGCGGGGGTGCAAAGCGCCAATGGCTCCGGAATTGAGGCGTTGCTTGGTGATATCGCAAAAGAGGTTGAAAAAAATGTGAGAAAAGAAAGCCATCTTAAGGAAGGCAAAATAGATGGGGTGAGTTATAAAAAGCAAAAAGTGGTAAACATTCTCGTGTTTTTGGATGAAATGTTTGCTATAAATCGTTATGCTCGCGAAAAAGTTAAAGAAAGTATGAAGGCGCAATCTGACAACTTTTACATTTTAGGATGTTGGGAGTTTGAGTTGGCCTGCCAGCAGTCAAAAGACAAACAACAAGACTTATACCACTCTATAGTGGATGTAGTGAATAATAGCACAGAAATTTCTCATGTGGATTTTTTGGATAGGATTTATTCGGATTTTTTTGATGATTTGAATTAAGCCTGCCTTTTACCTGAACTTCTTCTACTGACGCTTGACGTTATTATCGCCCCACGTTATTATTCCGGATATGATCAAGTCGTTCTGCTGTGCGGAGACCGAGAAGGTTTTCAATCGTGAGTTTTCCAAAAAGCTTCCCCATGATATCCAGCGTGCCGCTTTAAGGAAGCTTCGCATGTTGAACCGGGCGCTTGTTTTGAGCGATCTTCGTAATCCACCATCCAACCATCTTGAGCTCTTGAAGGGCGATCGAAAAGGGCAATACAGCGTGCGAATCAACAATCAATGGCGTGTTTGTTTCCGTTGGGACGGTCAAGACGCACATGATGTGGAAATAGCGGATTACCATTAGGAGACTATTATGAGGAAAAGAAAAATGCCGCCGCTTCATCCAGGCGAAATACTTTTGGAAGAGTTTATGGCGCCGAAGGGAATCAGCCAGTATCGGTTGGCCAGGGATATCCATGTTTCTCCGCGCCGTGTCAACGAGATTGTCCACGGTAAGCGGGCGGTTACCGCCGACACCGCCCTGCGTCTTGGATTATATTTTGGCGTGACTCCCCAGTTCTGGCTTGGTTTGCAATCTGACTACGATCTGGATAGGGCGAAAGACGCTGATGAAGCACGCTTGAAACGGGAAATTCAGCCCTGCGCCGCTATGGGAACTCAGGTCTGACAGGGATTTCTTGACACCCCATTTACCCTCTGTTACGATTTTTGCCATGGGACAAAAAAAGATTGAAAATTTAGAGGAGTTGGTCGGCGCACTGGTCAAGGAAGTACGCGGTCTCCGGGCGGAAAACAGCCGGTTGAAAGAAGAAAATATCCGCTTGTCCGATGAGTTGGCGGCGGCGGTCGTTGAGGTGAAAAAAAATCAGGTCAAACTGGAACGGCTCGCTTTGTTGGAACGATCTTGCCATAAAATGGAAACGAGCAATGTCTCAGCTCGTATTAAAATCCAGAATATCCTGGCTGAACTCGAAAGAACGGATTGGAGCTAGACCTATGGCGTCTACAGTACAAATCAAGATTTACGGAAAAACCTACGTTGTAAAACGCACTTCAAAGCAAACAGATTTGAATGAGCTTGCCAGATTTGTTGACTCCAAAATGCAGGAATTGTCTTATGGCGCGGCGAAGACCTCCACCATTGATCTGGCGGTCTTGACCGCTCTCAACATTGCCCAGGAGTTGATGGAGCTGAAAAATGAGATCAACTCCAACCGTGAATTTGTTGAGGCAAAAACCGAGGCGATGATTGAACGGTTGTCCGAGGTGTTAAACGAGAAATAAGAGGCGATAGATATCACTTGACGATAATTGTCTTTATGCTAGGATGAAATTGTAAAGCAAAAGAAAATTTTGCTTCCCTGTTGTGTTCGTGCAAGTAGCGACTTTCTTGAACCAACTCATATCAAAAGGGGTCGAAAGCTCGATTGTGGTGTGCAAGCCTTTCTCGAAAAGGAAGCCTGAAACAGTCATGGAGATCCCACCTGTCTTTGACAGGTTCAATAAAGCCACTTTGTATCGGCATATGCGGGGAAGCTCCCAAAATAATGCGTTGGTTTGTCAGACGTCGTGGTAGGTATCAGGAGACAGTATTTAGAAAGAAATGTAGTGCCGAAAAAAGGGGCGTTCAGGGGGTAGCATGGAATTGATTGGTCAGGAAATCGTATTGAGCATCTGGATTTTGATGATGATAAGTGGAATTTGCGTTGCCAAACGAGATAATAAAAAGAGTTTCGTTTTTATTTATAATGAGTTGGATGGTAATAAAAGTCGATCCCCCCTTTCTATGAACAGTATTGCCTGGAAGAGGTTGCGCTATAAATTTCTTCCTGATTGCCCTTGATTATCTGACTGCTACACTCGCCAGCCCTCTCGGCTGTTTCTCCTCTTCTCTCCCAGCGCTCGTCTTTTTTGTTCCTTAGAATTGATTCATGCATATTCAATTGGTTGTTTGCGTTCGATTCCAGGCGGTTTTGGCTTCTTCCCTGGGTATTCTTGCGACCAGGTTTTGACGTGATATCGACAAAGGAATCAATCAGAAGGGAGATGAAGGCTATCCGGGTCAGCCTTGACGCGGAAGCCGTCAAGCAAAAGAGCCGCCGGATTGCCATGAATTTGTTTGCTCTGGATGAGTTTCAACGTTCTCTTCACATAATGTTTTATCTGGCGTTGGAGAAGGAAGTACAGACAGACGAAATGATCGTCCGGGCATTGGCGATGGGGAAGAAGGTTTATGTCCCTTTTGTGGACAAGGAAAAGCG
>JACRBV010000064.1 GCA_016213065.1 Deltaproteobacteria bacterium | reverse complement strand
TGCGAGTTTGCTTCGCGTCCCGGCAAAGCCGGGACTTGACACAGACTCCGCAAACTCTGCGAGTTTGCTTCGCGTCCCGGCAAAGCCGGGACTTGACACAGACTCCGCAAACTCTGCGCGCTTGGATTTTTTGGAATCCGTCGCGGCGAAATTACCCAAACGAACAGGGTAAGGACTGCTGTTTAAAAGAGACTCAAATGTCTTTGAAAGAGATTTAACCATTGTTCTCATCCCATCTATATTTATTATCGGTTGGACAGCACCCCAAAGTTGCTTAAAAACGCATTTTTTTATTCGCAGGTCTAACTTGCTGAAATCAGGACACTTTTCCGCCTACACCGCCAAATTTGAAAGCCAATCTGCGGCCTTTTCAATCTGTATGCCGTCAATAGTCAAAGACCTATCCATATTTTTGACGATCTGCACAGCCTCAACCCCCTGAAGTTTATTTTTAAAATAAAGAAGGGGCCTGCTCAAATCTTTTTCTCCGACTTTTACCTCGATGAGCGTCTTCGCTCTGCGGTTTACCGCTATGACAAAATCAACTTCGCGTTTCTCTTTGTCGCGGATAAAATGGAGAGAATTCTCTTCCCCCAATGTGTCTTCAAGATGATGCAGGTGCTTTTTGATGGATAAGGCCACAAGATTTTCAAACACCGCACCTTCATCTTTTCTGACCATACCCGTATCAAAAAAATATATTTTAGGTTCTTTTAATACCGCACGCGCAACGTTTTTTGTGTAAGGAGTGATTTTGAAAATGAGATACATATTTTCCAAAATATTTATCCAATGTTTTATCGTATGAGGAGACACTTGAATATCCCGGGCGATGGAGGAATAGGATATTGCGGAACCAACCCTTTCGCGCAACATGTCAATAAGAAGAAATAAGGACTGAATTTTGCTGATCGGTTCCAGATCGCGAACATCTTCACGAATAACCCTGTCAATCAGCAGTTTTCGCCAGCGATTGGCATAAGTCTCGTCTTGAGCTAAAAAGGGTTCGGGAAAACCGCCATATTTCATCAGTTGCGAGAGAGCATCCGCCGGTTTGATTTCTTTCTTCAATTCCGCGACAGTCAGAGGATAGAGATGATGAAGAAAATACCGGCCTGCCAAAGAATCACCACCGCGCCGATAAATACCAAGACGGGCACTTCCTGTGACCATAATGCGGGGAGGAATGCCTTCCGTATCATAAACACCTTTCAATATCGTCCTCCACTTCGGCCATTTATGAATTTCATCCATGACAATGAGCGGAGATTTTCTGTCCCACTGTTTTTTCAGAAATAGGCTTCGGCCAGAGTCGGAGTCAAAGTTGATATAAAAATATTCAGGCCAGAGGGACGAAAGGGACTTGGCCAGAAAGGTTTTGCCAACCTGTCTGGGTCCCGCCAAAAAGACCATCTTTTTCTCTAAGTCCTTTAAAATAAATGGTTTAATGGCCCTATCCATAATGGCCATTATGTATAGGAATGCATTTTGGTCAAGACCAAAATGTAACGCATTGCATTTTGGTCAAGACTAATTAGCATCCTTGCTATTTCTAGACAATCACGATAGCGGGCTTAGTCCATGCTTCCGGGGATTTTTATTACATTTGAAGGCATTGAAGGGTGTGGCAAATCGACCCAAATTAAGCTTTTGGAAAACTATCTCAAAAGTAAGGGAGTTCCCACCCTCTTCACACGGGAACCCGGAGGAACCGCAATCGGCGAAAAAATTCGCCAAGTTCTTCTTAATAAAGATTTCAAAGAGATGCACCCCATCACGGAACTTCTGCTCTACGCGTCAGCGCGGTCTCAACATGTTCATCAGGTAATTCTTCCCGCGCTCAAAGGAGGAAAAATTGTTTTGTGCGACCGTTATGCCGACGCCACAAAAGCCTATCAGGGAGATGCGCGCGGGATCGACAAAACTCTTTTGAAAAATATTCATAAAATCGCTACCGACAATCTTCAATCCACTCTCACTTTTCTTTTAGATTGTCCCGTGGAGATCGGGTTAGGAAGGGCGCAAGACAGAAACCGATTTGAAGAAGAAAAAGTTTCATTTCACAAAAAGGTCCGAAAAGGGTATCTCGAAATCGCAAAAGCGGAACCCAAACGGATAAAAATTATTGACGCAACCCAAACAAGAGACACCGTTCATCAGGAAATTGCCAACTATGTGGAAAAATATATTGGGTCATAAAAAACAGACCGATCAGCTTAATAAATCTTTGACGGAAAAAAGATTACCGCACGCCCTTCTTTTTTCCGGCATTGAAGGAATCGGGAAACAGACGATTGCACTGCGTCTGGCAGAGACACTCGTTGGTGAAACAAAAAAATTTCATCCCGACATTCATTTGATTGAACCGGTGGGCACCACCATCAAAGTTGACACCATTCGGGAACTCAAACGCAAAATTTATCTTCACCCGCTGGAGGGAAAAGCAAAAGTGGTTCTCATCAACAAACCGGAAGCGATGACGGAGGCCACGGCCAACGCCCTTTTAAAAATATTGGAAGAACCACCACAGGACACTTATTTTATTTTAATCAGCGCACAGGCCGGAAGACTTTTGCCAACCATCCGCTCACGCTGTCAAACCATTGATTTTAGTCCGCTCAATGAGAGCGACATTGAAAAATATCTTGAACAACAGGGCATTTCCAAAGAGGAGGCGCATCAAAGGGCTCTCGTTTCGGAGGGGAGTCTCAAAGCCGCTCTTGAACTGAATCCCGAACTTTTCGAAGAGACAAAAAATAGACTCGAAACTCTTTTAAAAAATCCGAAGCCGTCTCTTATTTTTGATTTAAGCGAAGAGTGGAGCCATGACGATGAAAAAATTCCTCTCATTCTGACGATGCTCCATCACCTCTGGCACAGAAAAATTATCGCAAAGGATTCCGCCGTTACAACGGAGATCCGGTTCAAACAATGGCAGTCAATTCAAGACGCCTCACGCCAGTTGGAATTTCACGCGAATAAGCAGTTGCTCTTCGAAAATCTCTTGTTTACACTCGCCGCTCAATGACCCCACCACCTATTCCATTATCGAAGCTAATTGGCCCTATGGGCCAAAGAATAGGTGGTGGGGTGAAAAAGAAATTTTACATCACGACGGCCATTGACTACGTTAACAGCCTCCCCCACATCGGCACCGCGTATGAAAAAATCGGTGCGGATGTGCTGGCGCGCTTCAAGCGAATGCAAGGCCATGATGTTCATTTCCAGATGGGAAATGACGAACACTCCATCAATGTTGAGAAAGCGGCCAAGAAAGAGGGACTGGATCCAAAAGTTTATTGCGACAAAATGCGCACGCAATTTGAATTGATCTGGAAAAAACTCGACATTTCCTATGATGACTTTATTCAGACCTCGGAAGAGCGTCACCAAAAAGGGGTGCAAAAACTTTTTCAAACCGTTTTTGACAACGGTGACATCTACAAAAAATTTTTTGAGGGATGGTATTGTGAATCGTGTGAAGCCTACTTCACAGAAAAAGATTTGGTTGACGGACTCTGCCCCAATCACAAATCAAAACCGAAATGGCTCAAAGAGGAAAATTATTTTTTCAGCCTCTCCAAATATCAGGACAAACTTTTAAAACACATCAAAAAAAATCCCGAATTTATTTTGCCCGCCGCGCGGCGGAATGAAATTTTGCGTCTCATTGAAGGAGGTCTTCAGGACATCAGCGTTTCCCGCGCCTCTTTCCTGTGGGGAATTCCGGTTCCTTTCGATACCACCCATGTGGTGTATGTCTGGTTTGACGCGTTGATCAACTACATCACCGCGATCGGCTACGGGGAGGAAGAGCAAAAAGCAAAAAGCAAAAAGCAAAAAGCAAAGACCAAAAATCAAAAATTTAAGAAGTGGTGGCCGGCCGACCTGCACATTATTGGAAAAGACATCACGCGCTTTCATTGTGTGATCTGGCCCGCGATGCTCATGGCCGCCAAACTTCCTCTTCCCAAAACGGTGTTTGGTCACGGATTTGTTTATCTCAAAGGCGAAAAGATGAGCAAAACACTGGGGAATGTGGTGACACCGATGGATGTCATCGATGTTTATGGCGCCGACGCACTTCGTTATTATCTCCTACGCACTTCGAGCTTCGGACAAGACAGCGATTTTACGTGGGAAGATTTCATTCGCCGATACAACGGCGACCTCGCCAACGGACTTGGAAATTTGGTGAGCCGAACCGCGGGCATGATTGAGCAATATCTGGAAGGAAAAGTTCCCTCCGCAAAATCAAAAACAAATCCGCTCGCAAAAAAAATGAAAACCGTTGCCAAAAAAGTGAAAGACTCTCTGGAGATAAAATCGGGGGACATCGCGTTTCACGAAGCACTGGCGGGCATTTGGGAAGGTATTTCTGAAGCAGACAAATACATCAACGAAAACAAACCGTGGGAGATGGCGAAGGGACCATGGACTATGGACCATGGACCAAAGACAAAAATACAAAATGTTCTGACAAATGTGGCGGAGACCATTCGTGACATTGCCGTCTTGTTGCAACCCTTCATACCCACCACAGCAAAAAAAATTCTGGAGCAATTTGGTCCGGAAATCAAAAAAGGCTTAAACTTATTTCCAAGAATTGAGGAGAAAAAAATAAAACCGAAAAAGGACAAGGGACAAGGGACTATGGACCATGGACCAGAAGAAAAAGAATTGCTCGACATTGCCGACTTCGCCAAAGTGGATCTTCGGGTGGCGCAAGTGATTCATGCGGAAAAGGTGGAGGGGGCGGACAAACTTTTGAAACTTCAAATCGATTTGGGGACGGAGAAAAGACAAATCGTCGCAGGCATTGCGCTCCACTATTCTCCCGAAGATTTAATCGGCAAAAAAGTGGTAGTCGTCACCAATTTAAAACCGGCAAAAATCCGCGGAGTTGAATCAAACGGAATGCTCCTCGCCACAAGTGACGCAAACACCATATCTATATTAACGCCATTTAAAGATGTAGCCGTGGGATCAAGGGTTAAATAACTACAAATCCAGATCATCTAGGCTTGGGATTTCGTCTTCGGCGGGTTTTGCTGGTTGTTCTTCTTCTATTGTGGGTTTGGCTCCGGTGGGGGCGGGTTTTTTGAAACCGTGTTCGTAGAGGGAAACGTCTTTGCTATTGCCGCGCACGACCTCGATGCGTTTCCCTGATTGTCTTTCCCATTTTTTGAGAGCTTTCTCAAATAAAGGTTGGTTGATGGACCACAGAAGAGAATCTTCTCCCTTGATCTTCTGATTGGAAAACAACGCATAGCTGATTGAAAAAGTCTGAAAACCGGTTTCATCAGGACCGCCCCAGACGACAAAATTCGCGGGTTCCTGAATTTGCAGTCGGATGAGATTGTCGGGATCCCAATCGGTGCGCAAAAAACCGACGATATTCAGATGCAGGCGAATCACCCAGAGCGGCTCGTTGAAATTTTTCATCACGAGCATGAGCTCATCGAGAAAAGTCATCGGGTTGAGATTTTCTTTTTTCACCTGTTTGCTTCCGTTATAGGTGATGACTTCCATGTGATCCGGCACCACGAGACCAAAAAAAGCGCGCATGAAATTAAAAACCTGTTCAAAGAACCACACGTTGGTTTCTTCGGTCGACATTTTCGTGAAATCAAGGCGCGAATTAAAACCCCAACTCCCCACCACCTGATTGCGACGCGTTGATTCGCGCAGAAGATCATCAAGACTGGTTGGAATGTCTATCTCACCCAAATCGGGAATGTCGGTGCTGGAATCGGACATGCACTGAATGTAAATCAGCCAGCGCCTCATTCCAAGGGGAAAGTTACGGCGTGATGGATGTTGTTGGGGGGCGTTCGTTGTATCTTAATTTGCCAACGCGCAGGTCGGGGAAATCACGGAGAAGCAAATCTTCGATACTGTCGAACTTCTGAGCTTTCTGATAGAGCCTCGCCAATATTGCCACACGGGAACTCCCCACCACATTTTCCAGCACCGGAGACGTTTCGCCAAAAATTTGTCGGATGGCGGCAAGCCATAACATAAGGGGATTCTCAGACTGATACGTAGACATCCTTCTCAGAGCCAAATAACGGTCGCAAACCCTAATATAAAATGCTTCAAATTTCCTTGGTGTATTGAGTGAGATAACCTTTCTGAATTCTGGACCCGCTCGCCACTCTTGCCACGCTATACCCGATGCAGAGCCTAAAACATCGGTCAGCATGACTTGATAAATCGCTTCATTTTTAGAAGAAGGTCCTTTTTCAGAAACTATTGGCACAGCCTTTTCGATAGTCTCTGCCCTGCGTTTCAAAATACGGTCCTTCGCGTCAGATTCTACTTCACTTTTGGATAAGGACCATTTTTCTAGTGCGTCAACAAGGGAAATAGATATCGCAGAAATCATTTTTTGGCGGGTCAAACTGAAACGATCTTCGATTAGTTGATCCGCATCGGACTGACGACCGGCTTCAACATAGAGATGTTCCAATTCTTTGGAGACGGCCAGATAACGATCCGCATAACTGTTGGCCCATTCAGGTTCTGTTTGAAGCATCCCCACAATATCGGCCAGACGAATGGATTCGGACAAAAAGTTGAGCCACCCGGAAAGAACGGAACGACGGTCATCAAAACTGGCACCAGCCTGCACCGAGGCTTTGTAGGCTCCTTCATAACCTTCATCAAGCTGACGGTCGTAGCCAAGGTAGTGATAACTTGCGAGAAAGACTTCGCGCCGATCCACAAATTGGTTCCACTCGCCAACAGCCGCACCGGCAGATGGCATGGGAGTAAGCTTACGATCCTGCTGAAATTGATTTATTATTTCTTTCAACCCAACTATGCCCTCACCACCGTACTTTTTAACAATGAAATCTCGATAAGACATAACCATGTCTGCTCTTAGACGATTCTTCTCCCCAGCACCCATGGTGACAACGCTATTAACTATCTGCAGTAACGTAGAATCCGGATTGATCTGCCGTGTCGCCATTGCGTAAGCTTCTTCGTAGATGCTAGCGCACACCGTCATGGCGGGATCCTCATAAAATGTTTTCACGGTTTTCCAGACTTTCGGATTGGTTTGATTATAAGGAGATATCCAGCGAAATTGATCTGATGTTAATTTTTCAGGGAGATGAATTGTAACGGTGGTGTTGGGGCCGCGTTCAAAAACGTGCAGTGTTCGCTCTCCTTTTAAAATTCTCTCTCTCTCTTCGGGACTCACTATGAATTTTTTCCCTTCAAAATCTCTCCAGCCGACAATGCTGAGACCATATTGATCCGGTATTTCAGACATCATTTGATAAAGAATATAGCTTGCTTCCAAATAGAGTTCGGACCAATCCCACGGACGATAATGGTGGAAAATATCGTGATATAAAACTTCGCGGTCGAAATAGTGAAACGCCACCTCAAGTGATTTTTCCAGTCGGTCTGTCATTTGCATAGTTGGGTTTTCTTCTTTTTCTCCACGGGCGAGACCCATCGCCATGAGGACAACATTTTCATATAATCGCGGGGAAATGGCAAAAAGATGACGGAAGGCTTGTGGAAAAATTGCTGGCAAACTAGCGAAGAGTGCCGTTCCAAGCGTAGCATCGGTCTTTGGGTCGTCCGGATCTTTAAATTCACTCAAAGATCGAGTAACAACACTCCAAAGTTTCTCATTCGTTGCACGCCAAAGTTTTTCATCAATATCGCCAACCAACCAATTCGCATCTCCAAAAAAATCTTTAAGACTTTTTCTTTCTCCTCCGACGACAATACCTGCAAGTTCGCTTTCATCAACGTAATGGGACGGTATAAACGGTTTATCCACCACTATAAAAGGTGCCAGCACATTCATGTGCGTAGACATAATCCGTTCATAATTGCTGAAAAACCATGATCGGATGAGTTCCTCCAAAGGCTTTACGCCGTCCGCTATATCATAGGCTGTCAAAATCTGTTTCAATTCTCTCCACAGAGGGACAACATCGGCAAAT
>JACRBV010000063.1 GCA_016213065.1 Deltaproteobacteria bacterium | reverse complement strand
TTAAACCAGCTTATTGAAGAGTTTGAACAGGGAAAGGATGGGGAAAGCGAGGAACGTTTTTACAGACAGATTTTTTTCTATTGGGAAAGGATTGGTGCCCTTCCCGGAGAGCATCTTCTTTACAGAATATCCCAGTTGACGGATTCGGAAGAGATCACTTTTGGGCGGGACTTTGACAGGATGCTGAAGGCGGAGATGAATGGTTCCCTTTCGGCGCAAGATGTGCTTCTGGCCGCTCTAAGACGTGAACGTTTTGCGGAGCAATTTCTGGATGAGTTGAATAGCTATGCGCTGGGGGCCTCTCCGTCCACCCTGCTTTTCAGGGAAGAGGTACAAAGAATTTTGCCGCCGGACGCGCCGAATCGCGACGCCAGAAAGGCCGCGATAAATGAAGCGCGCAGACAATTTGCATCTCTTTCAGACCGGCTCGAAATTTCCAGATTTGGCCTGCCTTCCGCCTTTTTAAAACAACCTCCCGAAATTTTGTTCCTCCTGAAATCCTATATAAAAAATATGCCGGAGGCCCATGTGGCCTCTCTCTTATCTCAGATGCACTCGCTGGGTGAAACAGCATCGGATGCAGAGGTATTCAACCACTTTTTCCTCAATGCCGGCCTTGCAAAGGTAGCCCAGTTTTTATCCACCATGGCTGGTATTGTGCCGGATGCGGACAGGCTCGTGTTTGCAAGACTGCAGGATGATGTGCCGGCAAGCAGTTCCGCGGAAGTTCGAAGAACCGTAGAGCGGGAATTGCAAGTCCCCATTGATGTGTTTTTTAAAAGCTGGGATGACAAACCCGTTGCCTCCGCATCCATGGGGGAAATTTATCGGGCGGTTTTGAGGGATGAAAGCGTTGTTTATGTAAAAGTGTTGACTTCATCCAAAGAGGCCCACATCCGTGCGGCTATTCGCACGCTTGAAAGAACCGCCAAAGACTGGGAATCTGAAAAAGAAAGATTTTCCGCCTCTATTGATATCGCGGCGCAGATAAGAAGTTTTGTCGCGAGACTGAAAGAGCAGATGGATTATACCGTAGAAAAACGGCACGCCTTTAATTTTGTCTCGGACGGTATTGTTACCCCGCGGTATTTGGGTTCTCTCTCCACACCCCACCTGATGATCATGCGGCCTGTCATGGGCAAAAAAATAACACGTCTGCAAGGGGCTCAAAACAGGGCATTGGCCGCGAGGGTTTATGTAGAGCAGGCTGTGAGGATGTTGTTCAAGACAGGTCAATATCACGCGGATCCGCACCCGGGAAACGTCTTTTGGGATGAAACAAACAAAATTTTATCGTGGCTGGACTGGGGAATCGTCGGGAAGCTGTCTCTGGAAGGAAAGACGCGGCTGATTGCCATTTTAATGGCGGTTGTTCAGGAAGATACGGAAGAAGTTTTGGGAGCCTTGCGTGCCGCATCGGCAGTACAAAGTTTTGATGAGGCCTATTTGAGGGCGCATGTTAGTGAGACTTTTGCGCAGGATTCCGCGGGGAAAAAGCTAGCGGCACTGTTGAACACAACCGGCAGAGCGAAACTTTATTTGGATGATGAGATAATGCATGCGATTGCTTTTTTGCTGACGGTGGATGGTGTGTCGCGTGAACTGGATCCGGCAATCAATATAGGGGAGATTGTTTTTCAGGTTTTGATGACGGATCAGGAAGGCGAATTTCCTTCCTTTGAAGCCTACGAAGAGACGGATGCGTTTGTCAGTATATGGAAGGCGGAAAGACAGGCTCAAGTTCCTGAAGCAAAACGGACAAGCTGGAATGACGCGGGTGTTATGGTTGAGAAACTGGAATCTTATTTCAAATCGGTCCGGCGTTCTATGGAAGAGGACGCGGCGATGGCTTTGTCCCGCGATATAAAAGAAATCAGAAACAGTTATGAGTGGAGAGTTGGTCTGGATACGATAGAGCGAAAGACTTTTGCCGTATTGGACCGGATGCCCCGTTCGACAATCAAGCCCTCATGGGCATCGGACATGTTGCGACAAAGGCTGGAAGCGCGTTTCCAGAAAAGCCTAAAACGGATCGAAATCCAGACGTTGTTGAACGATATCGCTTCAAAAAGAAATATTTTAAAGGCCTACGAACAGTTTCTGGAATTAACAAAAAAATAGTTTTTCGGTATTTTTCGGCGTGCTTGCCAAAGGATCAAGGAAGGGCTAAGAGCGCACCATGGAAAACTTGGTTCGAAACCTTCTTTTAAAAATTGGCGAAAATCCGGATCGTGAAGGTCTTCAAAAAACTCCACATCGTGTCAAAGAAATGTATCAATTTCTCACGAAAGGATATCAGGAAGACCCCAAAAAATTGATTAACGATGCGATTTACGAAGAAAAATATGATGAAATTATCCTCGTCAAAGACATTGAATTCTACAGTCTTTGCGAACATCATCTCCTTCCTTTTTTTGGCAAGGCGCATGTAGCCTATCTTCCCGACGGAAAAGTCATCGGATTGAGCAAAATTGCGCGTCTTGTCGACATGTTCGCGCGTCGCATTCAGGTTCAGGAAAGAATGACGAGTGAAATTGCAAATGTGATTCAGAGTGCATTGAAACCCAAAGGGGTTGCGGTGATCGTCGAAGCTGAACACCTCTGTATGCAGATGCGCGGTGTGCAAAAAACCGGTTCGATAGCCGTCACCAGTACCATGCTCGGACATTTTCGCAGTGATCCACGCACCCGCAAAGAGTTGATGAGTCTGCTTAAATAAACTGCAGGGATGTGCCATTTTTTCGTTGAAAAAACAGCATGGCCATGTTATATAATCTATATGGCTGAAATCATTACGCGTTTTTATTTTGATGAGCTCTTAAAAGCCCTCCAAAGACCCAAAATCATTGCCTTGGTTGGTGCCCGGCAAACCGGCAAGACCACACTTTTAAAGCAACTTCTTTCACATTTAAAAAAGGAAATGGGGCCTTCTTTTGAGCGGCGACATCTTTTTTTGAATTTCGATTTTTTGTCGGAACGTCAGGATCTTGCTAGCGATGACAGGCTTTTGGAAAAAAAAATTGAAGTCGCACAGGGTGGCCCTCTTTCAAAAATAACAGAACCCTTCTATATTTTTATTGATGAAGTTCAAAAATATCCGCCCGTTTTGGAAATTTTGAAGAGAATCCATGATGCTTTTTCAAAACAGATTAAGATTATTGTAACTGGTTCTTCCGCTCTCCAAATCAGAGAGAAGGGAGCCGAAAGTCTTGCCGGACGCATTGAGTATCATTATATCTTCCCATTCACCTTTTTTGAAACACGTCTTTTAAAAGAGCCCCAAACACAATGGGAATCACAAAAAACCATTTTGAATCTTATAGATCATTTGGTGAGTGGGTCGATCAAAAAAGATTTTTTGGAAGATTTACAGGCCAAACGTTTTTGGTCACCATCCGTTTTGCGAGAGGACGAAGAAGATTTTTTTGTGAGCGGTCTATATCCCGAAGTTGTGGCGGAATTGAAACGGGAAGAAAAATTTCGTCTTTTGAAAAATTATATAACAACTTATGTGGAAAGAGATGTGCGAAATTTGACTCAGGTGGGAGATTGGTTGGGATATCATCGACTGCTGGAAGTTTTGGCTTCTCGCGTGGGGCAATTAGTCGATTTTTCCGGGCTTGGTTCTGTTGCTGGCTTGGATGTAAGAACGGTCAAAAAATATATTTCGCTTTTGGAGGAAACATTTATTGTTGATCGACTCCCTTCCTATTTTGTGAACATGGAAAAGAGGGTAGTAAAATCTCCCAAAATCGTTTTTTGTGATAATGGAATTATTTCTTCTTTGCGTGACATGACAAGTTTGCGTCATTATGAAAATAATAATTCTATCGGCTCGATTTTTGAAAATGCCATTCTTGCCGAACTGATAAAATATTTGAAGAACAGGCCGTTGCCAATAGGCATCTATTTTTGGCGACTTCATTCAGGGAGTGAAGTGGATTGTGTTTTGGAGTCTGAAAATCGCCTGATTCCCATTGAAATAAAATGGTCGGAGACATTGACACCTAATGATTGGAGCGGCCTTAAGGCTTTTCAAAAAGAATTTAAAAATCGTTGTGAAAGAGGCTATGTTTTTTACCGCGGGAGAGAAGTTATATGCAATGAGAAGGAATCTTTAATTGCAATTCCCTATTTTATGCTTTTTTGTTAAATGAATTCCTATCTTGCTTTAAGACTCTTCTACTTTTTTTACTTCGGCACGCTGGGCGTGTTGGTTCCCTATTTTCCCGGTCTCCTGAAACATTATAATTTAAAACCCTCCCAAATGGGTCTCGTGATGGCCGCGTGGCCGATCGCAAAATTGGTGACCCCCATTTTTTGGTCCCGACTCGCAGATCGTCTTAATAAACGGAATTTGTTCATGCAGATAGGAAGTCTTTTGTGTCTTTTGTCTTTTCTTTTCTTTTTTAAGACGACTGAATTCAGGGGTTTTCTCGCGATCATGTTCCTTTTTTCTTTTTTTCGAATGGTATTGCTTCCCCTTATCGATGCCGCCGCTCTGGAATATTGCGAGACCCACCACAGGGAATATGGAAAAATTCGTTACTGGGGATCAATCGGATTTATCTCCGCTTCTTTTTTGTTTGGGTGGTTGATCGATTATTTTTCCATCACTGTTATTCTTTTGGGTATCTCAATTATTTTGTTTTTACAGATGGCGGCCATTTTCAATCTCCCTCACAGTGAGGTGATAACTCGTCAAAAAGAGGTGACTTTTGATCTTGGTTTTTGCTGGAAAAAGGCGGTCATCGGTTTTCTTATTGCCAGTGTGTTGCGTTCTGTTTCTTTTGGAACTTATGATATTTTTTTCAGTGTTTGGATGCAGTCCAATGGTTATTCCTCGTCCGTGACCGGGTTTTGCTGGGCATTAGCAGTTGGCGCGGAAGTGATTGCAATGATTTATTTCGCCCGTCTTTCCACAAAATTTAGTTTGAAGATATTGATGGCTCTTGGGCTGATTTGCATGTCTCTTCGCTGGCTTATTTTGTCAACAACAACTTGCCTTCCCGCGATTCTTTTTGAACAGACTTTGCATGCTTTCAGTTTTGGTGTTTACCAGCTGGCGGCGGTGGCCTACATGTACCAACATACGCCGGCGCATTTGCGCGCGACAGGTCAGGCGATTTATCAAACAATCAGTTTCGGTGTTGGAAGTGTTTTGGGCTTTTGGGGACTTTCTGTCTTGAAAGAATATTTCAGTTATGAAGAAATGTTTCTAATTTGTGCCGTCATTGCGGCGATGGGTTTGTGTTTCATGCCGTGGTTTCAGGAAAAACCAAAAGAAAAAATTCCGGAAGAACCGGTGGGGGAAGAACCATGACGAATCAAACTATTTTATCCATTGATCAAGGCACCACAAGTTCCAGAGCTTTTCTCCTCGACAGCAATTTAAATGTTAAAGGAGTGGGTCAAAATGAATTTCGCCAGCACTATCCGAAACCCGGATGGGTGGAACACGATGCCGAAGAAATTTGGGAATCAACACTCAAAGCAATTCGCGACGCTCTGGCTTCAACGGGCACAAGGTTCGGTTCGCGCAAACGAAGCGAGCTTTGCTCGCGTGAGGGGGTGGCTCCAATGGCTTTGCCATTGGAGGGGGCGACGCGAGCCCCTATAATAGATCCAAAACAAATTGCCGCGATTGGAATTACCAACCAGCGTGAAACCACAATTTTGTGGGACAGGAAAACCGGAAAAGCCATTGCCAACGCAATTGTCTGGCAAGACCGCCGCACCACAGAACGTTGCCAAGAATTAAAACAGAAAAATGAAGAGATGGTGCGAAACAAAACGGGCCTTGTGCTGGACCCTTATTTTTCGGGAACAAAAATCGAATGGCTTTTGGAAAATATTCCGGGTGCGAAAGCAAAAGCAGAAAAAGGAGAACTCTGCTTCGGAACCGTCGACTGTTTTTTGCTTTGGCGTTTGACGTGCGGAAAAGTGCACGCAACAGATGCCACAAATGCCAGCAGAACTCTTCTTATGAATTTAAAAACACTTGAGTGGGATGAAGAACTTTTGGATTTGTTTCATATTCCGAAATCGATTTTGCCCCGCATCGTTCCGTGCGCCGAAAAACAAGGTGTTACAAAAGGAGTGCAAGGTTTGCCCGATGGAATTCCAATTGCCGGCATGGCGGGCGATCAGCAAGCGGCATTGGTGGGGCAGGCCTGCTTTGAAGTTGGCGAAGCGAAATGCACGTATGGCACCGGCTCTTTTATTTTAATGAATATCGGTAAAGAACCAAAACCTTCCAAGCACGGTCTCATCACAACACTTGCTTATCAACGTGGCAATGAAGTGGCTTATGCCTATGAAGGTTCCGCTTTCATTGCCGGTGCCGCGGTCCAGTGGTTGCGCGACGGTTTGAAAATCATCAAACATTCTTCGGAAGTGGAGGCGTTGGCGGCTTCCGTTCCCGATAGTCACGGTGTTATTTTTGTTCCGGCGTTTGTAGGATTGGGCGCTCCTTATTGGAGAGCTGATGCAAGAGGTGCGATGACAGGCATTACGCGAGGAGCAACCTCTGCCCACATTGCACGCGCAACACTTGAAGGCATCGCATTTTGCCAATACGATATTTTGGAGGCGATGACCCACGATGTCGGGAAACCGCTTGCCAGTTTAAAAGTGGACGGTGGAGCCGCAAGCAACAATTTATTGATGCAATTTCAGTCGGATATTTTGCAGGTTTCCATTTCAAGACCTTTGATTATCGAAACCACCGCGTTGGGCGCCGCTTTTTTAGCGGGATTAGGGGTTGGTATCTGGAAAGATTGGAATGAAATTCGAAAAAGTTGGAAAGAGGAAAAGCACTTTACACCGAAGATGTCCAAAGAAGAGGTCAAAAATCGAATAAAAAACTGGCATTCCGCTATTGACAAATTATAGCAAATTCGGGATAAGGCCCTATCCAAAATCATCATAGAATTCAACTGTTTAGAATGTTTAGAAATTTTTAAACATTGAAGGAATAATTCAAGGAGGAAAGATGGCCAAGCAGTCAACGGTAGCAAAGGTGGCAAAGCAATCCAAAGTAGTTCGCATGCAGGCCGTTCAAAGCGCTCCAAAATTTCCAATTCAGGAAGTGTCGAAATGGACTCGCACCAAAGAAAAATTATTAACCAAAGCCGCCAATGTGGCGTGGCACTCTTTTCAAGCGGTCAATAAAATTTTGGGAGAAGCAAAATCTTTTCAGCCGGCTTGGGCTCCCGAACCGCTCCTAAAAAGTCATCAGAGATCGAAACCACCTCTTGGCTGGCCTCGCGAAACAGACAGTGTTTGTCCCAAATGTGTGAAAGAAGTGCGCGAAGGGATCATCAGCGGAAAAATGTCCGTCGATACCATGTTGCAACATCCCGGCAAAATCAAAGCCAAGATTATCGAGCGAAATAACGAAATTTGGATGACAAAAACCTGTCCCAAACACGGTTATTTTGAAGACATCATGGCGCATGACGCCGAATTTTTTGGTCATATTGAAAAACTTTACCCGGGAAGAGATTTCAAAAGTCCCAAAACAGAAGTTCGCAGACACGGTATTTCCGATATCCAATACGGTCGCGGAGTGGTGCTGAATATCGATTTAACCAATCGCTGTAATATGATGTGTGAACCCTGTTTTATGGATGCCAATCAGATTGGTTATGTGCATGAACTGAATTTTGAAGAGATTAAAGAAATTCTCGACAACTCGTTGAAAGTCAAACCCCATCGCCAGATGTCGGTGCAGTTTACCGGCGGTGAACCCACACTGTCTCCCCACTTTTTGGAAGCCATTCGCTACGCCAAGAAGATCGGCTACTTTAGCGTGCAGACGGCTACAAATGGTATTCGCTTTGCAGAAGATCCCAATTTTGCAAAACAAGCTTACGATGCCGGGTTGCGCATTGCCTATCTTCAATTTGACGGAGTGAGTAACGATTCAAACAAACACCGCAAAATCGAAAACCTTTTTGATATTAAATGCCGCGCCATTGAAAACATGCATGACGCGGGTATTGACATTGTGCTCGTGACAACATTGGTGAATACGGTCAACGATGATCAAATCGGACCGATCATCCGTTTCACGATTGAAAATTCCGACAAGGTTACGTTCGTTGCCTTCCAACCTGTTTCGTTTACGGGGCGCGACGAAGATGTCGACGATGAAACAAGAAAGAAATGGCGCTTTACATCGTCTCACCTTGCCTACGCGGTTAAAGAACAGACAGGCATGACGGAACCTCTGCGTGACTGGTTCCCTCTTTCCATTATTTCTGTGTTTGCAAATTTGGGAGATCAACTTCAGGGACCTAATAATCTTTGGGGGACGATGTCGTGTTCTTGTCACCCCGATTGCGGTTTGGCGACCGCCTTTATGGTCAATAAAAAAACAAAAGAGGTCAAACCGGTTTCGGAATTTATTAATCTGATACAACTTGTGGAAGACATCACAAAAATTACAGATGCCAACCGCGGATCTGCACTGACAAAAGCACAGGTAGCCGCGGCGCTTCTGCGTAATTTTGATCCAAGCAAAGCACCGAAAGGTTTAACCTTGGAAGCGTTAATGACCAAATTCGACAAACAAACAGCGGGTGGTTTAACAGCGGGCAAAGTTGATTACGGAGTTGGCAAAGAGCGCATGAAAGATGAATGGCTCATCATGTTCACAGGTTCCATGTGGTTTCAGGATGTTTTCAACTATGATTTCCGCAGAACCGAAATGTGTAACATTCCTTATGGTACACAAAATGGAGAGATCAGTTTCTGTGCCTATAACACGGGTCTTGGTTGGAGAAACATTGTCGAAAATATGTACAAAAATGCTACCGTTTCTGAATGGTACAAAAAAAATGGACGTCATGAAATTTATGCCTCCGGCAAAGCGGTCAATCTTCCAAGCTTCGACCATACTTTGAGATTGCCGCAGGCTTAGGCGGATGTCGTTAGAAACGTTTATCAAAGAAGAAGGTAAGAAAATCGGCTTTGACAAGGTAACTCTTGCCAAGGCCGTTTTTTTTCCGGAACATCAGGCGTTGCAAGACTGGTTGGCTCAAGGTTTTCACGGGACGATGGATTACATGGAACGTGGAAAAGAAAAACGTCAAAATCCAAAACAGGTCATGCCGGAAGCCAAGTCGGTGATCACCTGTGCGCTCAACTACAATACCGATTACCCCTATTCCACCGAATGCAAAAATTCAAACCGGAGTTGGATCGCTCGCTACGCGTGGGGAGAAGATTATCACATTATAATGACCCAAATGTTGGAGTCGTTGCAGAAAAAAATTTTACAGAGAGAGTCTAGTTTCAATTGTAAAATTTATGTGGATACGGGACCCGTGATGGAACGAGTTTTTGCGAAAAATTCTGGCGCTGGATGGATTGGGAAAAATACGTGTATTATTGATCCGAAACTGGGTTCTTGGTTGTTGCTTGGTGTAATTTTGACCGATTTGGAATTAAAACCCGATCCGCCAATGTTCGACCACTGCGGCAAATGCACCGCCTGCATAGATGCTTGCCCGACTCAAGCGATCACACAGCCGTATAAGATTGATGCGCGTCGGTGTGTTTCTTATTTAACGATAGAGCATCGGGGAGAGATTGATCCCGAATTAAAATCGAAAATGGGAAACAACATTTTTGGTTGCGACATTTGTCAGGATGTCTGTCCGTGGAACAAAAAAGCCCCCAAAACAGCGCTACAAGCCTTTCAGCCACGGGAGGGTTTTTTCAATCCAAACTTCGACGCCTTCGAAAAAATAGTAACAGAAGAGTATCCACGTCGATTCAAAAACTCCCCTTTGAAAAGAGCAAAACAGGCGGGATTATTGCGAAATCTTTTATACGCCAGACAAAACAAATAATGGGAGTGGTGGAAAATGCTGAAATTTTCAAATTGTCATTCTGAGCCCTTCGCTTTGTCATTCTGAGCGAAGCGAAGAATCTGTTCGGGCTCAGGATAAACTCCGCGAAGAATCCAATATTATCAAGTAGATCCTTCACGGAGTTTACACTGA